>CAXBEL010000132.1:0-12401 GCA_963974735.1 uncultured Flavobacteriaceae bacterium
TGATACTGGTAGAAGATGATATAGATCGCTTAATTGAAAAAATGCATAACTATAAAGCACCGCGTAAACCGAAGTGGTTAAAACCAGAACGCACTTAAAATTTTTAAAATAAACCCTGAAACTCAGGAGACGATAATGAGCATGCAAAAGAAGATTGACCAACTTCGCGATGAACTCCGCGAGCACAATTACAACTACTACGTACTGGATAAACCTCAAATTTCTGACTATGATTTTGAACAGAAATTAGAATCCGAACATCCCGAATTTTACGACCCCAATTCTCCTACTTTACGAGTAGGTGGTCAGGTAACAAAGAATTTTGAAACAGTCGTACATGAGCATCGTATGTATTCTCTTGATAACTCGTATTCACAAGAGGATTTGGAAGATTGGGAGAAGCGCATTAAAAAATTGGTAGATGGTAAAGTTGAATATATTTGCGAATTAAAATATGATGGAGCCTCCATAAGCTTAACCTATGAGAATGGAGAACTTGTTAAAGCTGTAACACGAGGGGATGGGGTTCAGGGCGATGATGTGACAAATAATATTAGAACTATTAACTCTGTGCCGTTAAGGCTAAATGGTGATTATCCTCAAAAATTTGACATTAGAGGGGAAATTGTATTGCCTTTTGCTGGTTTTGTAAAAATGAATGCAGAACGTGTTGAAGCAGGAGAAGAACCTTATCGCAATCCGCGTAATACTGCTTCGGGGAGTCTGAAGCTTCAAGACAGCAGTGAGGTTGCAAAAAGGCCTTTGGAGTGTCTTGTTTATACTGTTCTAGGTAACAATATTGAAATTAAAACGCATTATGAAGGTCTTCAAAAAGCCAGAGAATGGGGGTTTAAAGTTCCAGAGGTTGCAAAACTTACAGCTTCGACCAAGGAAACGCTTGAATTTTTGAATTACTGGGATGAGCATCGTCACGAATTGCCTTACGAGACAGACGGTGTGGTTATAAAAGTAAACAACTTGCATCAGCAGGATGAACTGGGTTATACTGCTAAAGCTCCGCGCTGGGCAATGGCTTATAAATTTAAGGCAGAGCAAGTTTCAACAAATCTTCATAAAATAACATATCAAGTAGGCAGAACGGGAGCAATAACCCCAGTAGCAAATCTAGAACCGGTAGAATTAGCTGGGACAGTTGTAAAAAGAGCATCTCTGCACAATGCTGACCAAATTGAAAAATTAGACATTCGGGAAGGGGATGAAGTTTTTGTAGAAAAAGGAGGGGAGATAATTCCTAAAATAATAGGGGTGGATTTTGAAAAGAGATATCCAAATTCAACTCCTACAGAATATATTAAAGAATGTCCAGAATGCGGTACAGAACTTATTCGTAATGAGGGTGAAGCTATGCATTATTGTCCTAATGATATGGGATGTCCACCTCAGATTATCGGTAGGATTCAGCATTTTATTTCTCGAAAAGCGATGGATATTGAAGGATTGGGTGGCGAGACTGTAGCCTTGCTTGTCAATAATGGTCTTATTAATAATTATGCCGATTTATATCAATTAACTAAAGAAGAAGTGTTACCCCTAGAACGTATGGCAGAAAAGTCTGCGGAAAATCTGGTTCAGGGAATTGAAGCTTCAAAACAAATACCTTTTGAGCGTGTTCTTTTTGCATTGGGAATAAGATACGTAGGGGAGACAGTTGCTAAAAAATTAGCAAAGCACTACAAAAGTATTGATTCACTTGCCGAAGCTACGGAAGAGCAGTTGATTGCCGTCGATGAAATAGGGGGACGCATTGCTCAAAGTGTAGTAGGCTTTTTTGGTCAGGAAAAAAATAAAGAACTTATAAATAGATTAAAAGAATACGGGGTTCAATTGGAAATTTCTGCGGAGGTTTTAGAAAATCAAACCGATAAACTTGAAGGATCTACATTTGTTATATCTGGAGTATTTACAAAGGTTTCCCGTAATGAATTAAAAAAACTGATTGAAGATAATGGTGGAAAAGCTTCCAGTTCCATCTCATCTAAAACCAATTATTTAGTAGCCGGGGAGAATATGGGGCCGAGTAAAAGAGAAAAGGCAGAAAAGCTTGGTGTGCCAATAATTTCAGAAGATGATTTTCTGGCAATGGTTTAGTAGAATTTAATATTCTAAAATAAAGACCTCAAAGTAAATTTAAACTTTGAGGTCTTTATTATTTATTTAAAACTTCATTTTAAACTGAAATAGTAGCTCCTTCAGTAGTTACTTCTCCATTTTCGTCAAAAAAGAAATCGATTCGACCTAAATTAATGCCGGCCCAACCCACTTGATTAATAATTACATTTTTACCTTCACTATTTTGAGTAATAGTTGGTTTAGGTAAGAAAGTATGTGTATGGCCTCCTATAATCAAATCAATATCTTTAGTCTTTGCAGCCAGTTTTAAGTCGGAAATTTTATCAAACTCATATTCATATCCCAAATGGGAAAGACAAATAACCAGATCACATTTTTCTTCAGTTTTTAGGATTCGAGACATATCCTGAGCCTGTTCTACGGGATCCATATACACGGTTTCCTTATACATATCTTTATTAACGAGTCCGTGAAGTTCTATTCCTAGTCCAAAAACACCAATTTTAATACCTTCCTTCTCAAAGATTTCATAAGGCTTTGTTTTCCCATCCATAACGGTATTACTAAAATCGTAATTAGAACTAATCATTTTAAATTTGGCATTTGGCATTTGAGCTGCCAAACCGCCCACACCATTATCAAAATCGTGATTACCCACAGTTGCAGCATCATACCCCAACATGCTCATTAGTTTAAATTCGAGTTCACCACCATAGAAATTAAAATAGGGCGTCCCTTGAAAAATGTCTCCTGCATCCAGCAATAGAGTATTTGGATTTTTCTGCTTAATAGTGTTGATAAGCGTCAACCTTCTAGCAACTCCACCTTGATTGGCAAATTTAGGATCGTCCCCTGGAAAAGGTTCTATATGGCTATGTACATCATTGGTATGTAAAATTGTGATGTGCTTTTTTGCTTTAGTCGTAAAAGAAGATAAACTTACCCCGGCTAAACCAGTTAAAGCAGTAGCCGCTGCTGTTTGTTTAATAAAGTTACGTCTTTCCATAGCTATTATTCTTTTATAAATCTATCATCCCTAACAGGATTGATAGTATCATTTTTAGCGAAATAATCTATTAGTAGATTTCGTATTTTATAATCAAGAGGAAGAATGCTTACAGGATTTTTTAGAAAATCCATATGATCCCCACCTTGCTGTAAATAGTCGTTTGTGGCTATAAAATAAGTTTTATGTTTATCAACAGGTTTCCCTTGTATTGTTGCTTTCTTAATCTCCCCGGCATCATTTAAAATAATTTGCATACCTGCAATGGGATGAGCAGTGCCCCTTTTAAGATATTCAAACATATTATTCACTTCTTTTCCACTTAACTCTACAACAACTATGCTATTTTCAAAAGGCATTATTTCGTATGCAGATCTCATTGTTACAGGACCTTCGCGGAGAATAGAACGTATACCACCGTGATTAAGGATAACGGCATCAATATTTCTTTTGGTTCTGCTTTTAAAAATAGGATTGGCAAGTTCAAGAACCGCATCTGCCATCATATTTCCTATCGCTGTATTGTATTTGTTATCTGTTTTAGAAATACTCTTTGGAGAATAGGCCAGAACACTATCCATTTGTCGATCTATATTTTCCTTGTAAGGTTTTATATAGGAGTTGATTGAGCTATCGGCTTGCAGGGAATCTGAAATAAGAATCTGTTTACCTGTAATTTTTGCAAGATGCGCTTCATTATTTTTACAGGCTGAAAAGCTCGTAAGTACCAGTAAGCACAGAAAAATTCGAATCATTTTAGCGAAGAATTAGCTGTTTGCTTTGTTGTATATTTAATTACATTTGTTGCAAACGTAAAGTTAGATGTTTTTAAACGTATGGAAGCGGAAATCAATTAAAAGAAATTTAGAAAGCCTTCTGGATGATCTTTCAAGTATAGAACCTACAACAGATATTAAACTTGTAGGTATTCTGGTTGAGTATCCTGCCTTTAAAGATTTTGAGAAACTTAGAAAGATGACCACCAATCTGGGTCCTCGGGTTAATTGTAAAATTCTTTGTTATGTTTCAAAATTAAGAAACGCAAAAGATCTTCACGAAGATAAATTTGACTCCAGTGGATTCACATGGAAGGGTAAGGTTACAGATGGAGATATTATCGAATTTACCGATAAACCTTTTGATTTATTGATAAGCTATTACAAAACAGATAATCTATTTTTGCATTACGTGACGGCTTTGGCGAAAACAGGGTTTCGGGTAGGATTTCCATTAGAAGAAAGCAGGTTAAATAATTTATCCATCATTGTAGATATGGACAATGTGGATGCGTTTGAAGTCGAATTAAAAAAATATTTAAAAATACTAACCGTATAAATTAGCATGCAACAATTCAAAGGCACTGGGGTAGCCTTGGTTACACCCTTTAATAATGATTTAAGTTTAGATTTAGGTGGTCTTTCCCGCGTTATTGAATACGCAATAGAAGGAGGGGTGGACTATCTCGTAATTTTAGGTACTACCGCAGAAAATGCAACACTTACCGAAGCTGAGAAACAGCAAGTAATAAAAAAATCCATTGAAGTTACTGCGGGTAGGGTGCCGCTTATGCTTGGAGTGGGAGGTAACAACACTGCTTATATAATACAAACGCTTAAGACACGTGATCTTAGTGCTTTTGACGGCATTTTATCAGTTTCCCCATATTATAACCGTCCTACTCAAGCTGGTATTTACGCCCATTATCAGGCAGTTTCAGAAGCTTCACCCTTGCCTATAATGGCTTATAATGTTCCCGCACGTACGGGGAGTAATTTATTGCCAGAGACTGTTTTAAAGTTGGGTAATGATTTTAAAAACATTTTTGGGATAAAAGAAGCAGCTGGCGATATGGTGCAAATGCTTCGCCTTTTAAAAGATAAACCAGCTGATTTTATGGTCGTTTCTGGAGATGACATGTTAGCTTTACCTACAGTTTCTGCAGGTGGGGAAGGTGTTATATCTGTTATTGGTCAAGGCATGCCCAAGGAATTTACAGCAATGATTAATCAGGGATTAAAGGGTGAATTAAAAAAGGCTTATAAAAATCATTATTCTCTAATGCCTTTAATAGATCTTATTTTCTCTGAAGGCAATCCCGCTGGGATTAAGGCTTTATTGGCTCAAAAAGGCATTTGCAATGCCGCTGTAAGATTGCCTTTAGTTGCTGCAAGTGATGAGTTAAATAAAAAAATTGCAACATACCTAAAAGGCTTATAGTCTTTAAGTTTTGTAATCACCAGAAAATACCTATTTTTGCACGATGTTTTTAAACCACATGAGAAACACTTTTTTTGTAGTCTGCGCCACTTTATTATTTGCTTCTTGCAGTGAATACCAGCAAGTCCTTAAATCTGAGGATATGGGAGCTAAGTATTCAATGGCAGATTCTTTATATCAAGCAGGTAAGTACAAGAAGGCCCTTAAGTTATGGGATCAAATAGTACCAAGTTACAGAGGTAAACCCCAGGCAGAGCGAGTAATGTATTTGTATGCTGATACTTATTATCAATTGGGGGATAACTATTTAGCAGGATATCAGTTTGATCGTTTTGCTTCTGCTTATCCAGAATCAGAAAAGGTTGAAGATGCAGAATATAAAGCTGCAGTAAGTTTTTATGAATTGTCTCCAAGATATACATTAGATCAAAGTGATACAGAAAAGGCACTGGATAAGTTACAGACCTTTATTGGTAAGTATCCAGAGTCGGAGCATTCAGAGGAAGCCATTGAGAAGATTGATGAGCTGAGTGTTAAAATACAAAAGAAGGCTTTTGAAATTGCCAAACAATACAATACCATAAGTATTTATACCAGTGCGATATCTGCTTTTGATGATTTTATAAGTGATTATCCCGGTTCGCCATTTCGTGAAGCGGCATTTTTTTATAAGTTTGATTCACAATATAAATATGCTATTCGTAGTTTAAATGTATTGGTAGAAGAAAGATTAAATGAAGCTTTAAGTATGTATAATGCATTGATTCGGTATTATCCAGAAGGAGAGTATCGTGCTCAGGCAGATGAAATGAAAGCTGATATAGATCAGCGGTTACAACAATATTTATAATTCTAAAACCCGTTAATAAAATGGATGTAAAAAATCTTGACGCCCCTGTAAACACGATTACTTTTAACAGAGAAGCAATCGATGCGCCTACAGATAATATCTATGAGGCAATTTCTATCATCTCTAAGCGTGCGACACAGATCAACACGGAAATCAAAAGAGAATTACTTGAGAAATTAGATGAGTTCGCTACATATAGCGACAGTCTTGAGGAAATTTTTGAAAACAAGGAGCAGATTGAAGTTTCCAAGTTTTATGAAAAACTTCCTAAACCTCATGCTATGGCTGTACAAGAGTGGTTAGAAGATAAAATCTACTACCGCGATACGGCACAAAAGGAAGAGTAGATGTCTGTTTTAAGCGGTAAAAATGTATTGTTAGGTGTTACCGCTGGCATTGCAGCTTATAAATCAGCTTGGTTAGTTCGTGCTTTTATAAAAGCGGGAGCTCAAGTTAAGGTGATTATGACCCCAGATGCTAAAGAATTTGTAACTCCGCTTACTTTATCTACTTTATCAAAAAATCCAGTTTTATCTTCTTTTACAAATGAGGAAGATGAAAATGCTATATGGAATAATCATGTGGAACTCGGCCTTTGGGCCGATTTCTTTGTTATAGCCCCTGCCACAGCAAACACCTTGTCAAAAATGGCAATGGGAACAAGTGATAATCTTTTGCTTGCAACATATCTTTCTGCTAAATGTCCAGTCTATTTTGCTCCGGCAATGGATCTGGACATGTATAAACATCCAAGCACTAAAGAATCTTTTAAAAAGCTCAAATCATTTAATAATATAATGATACCAGCTACTTCTGGCGAATTAGCAAGCGGTCTTGAAGGAATGGGTCGAATGGCGGAGCCAGAAGACATTGTAGCTTTTATAGAAAAGGACATACTTTCTAAAATGCCTCTTCGTGGAAAGAAAATTCTAATAACTGCCGGGCCTACATACGAAGCAATAGATCCTGTTCGTTTCATAGGTAATCACAGTAGTGGTAAAATGGGCTATGAGCTTGCTAAATGTGCGGCAAATTTGGGAGCAGAAGTTACGCTGATATCGGGGCCTACTTATTTGAATATAGAGCATAGTAATATTAGTTTGATTAAGGTGACTACTGCAGAAGAAATGTTTGTGGCAACAAAGGAGCATTTTAATGATATGGATGTTGCTATTGCTGCGGCTGCGGTGGCAGATTATAGACCTATAACCGTGGCAGATCAAAAAATAAAAAAACAATCAGGATATCATTCGGTAGATTTAGAACCTACACAAGATATTTTGGCCTATATGGGACAACAAAAGAAGTCGCAATTTTTGGTGGGCTTTGCATTAGAGACTGAAAATGAAGTTCAAAATGCTTTAGGAAAACTTCGCAGAAAGAATTTAGATTTAATAGTTTTAAATTCGTTGAATGATAAAGGCGCTGGGTTTAAAACTGAAACAAATAAAGTGACACTTATTGATAAAAGTGAAAATATTGAACCCAAAGAACTTAAATCTAAAGAGGCCGTTGCTGCTGATATTTTAAATGTTATTAGAAAAGCTTTACATGTCTAGAATTGTTTTTATAATCTTATTTTTTTGTGCCCTGAATTTTCAGGCCCAGGAGCTAAATTGTTCTGTCGATCTCAATTCTGAGCAGACCGGGCAAAGCAATTTGCAGGTTTTTAAAACACTCCAGAATTCGATAGAAGAATTCATGAATGAAACTTCTTGGACTGATAAGAGTTATAAACAACAGGAACTTATAGATTGTAGCTTATCTATTATAGTGTCTAAATTGGATTCAGATTTCTTTACAGCAAGTATTCAAGTACAATCTTCAAGACCTATTTTTAATTCCAATTATAATACGCCTATCTTTAACTTTAATGATAGACAATTCAGTTTTAGATACACAGAATTTCAGCCTTTAAATTATAATCCCAATAACTTTGAATCCAACCTTATTTCTGTGTTGGCTTTTTATGCATATACAATTATTGGTATGGATGCTGCAACATTTGAGCGCGAAGGAGGAAGACCTTATTTTGAAGAAGCAAAACAAATTGTAAATACCGCTCAACAAAGTGTGAGTGAGGGATGGACTGCACAAAGTGGCTCCCAAAGTAGATATCGACTTAATGAGGATTTGCTTTCGCCTAATTTTAGTGACTATAATGAGGTATTATATGCATACCATCGCAATGGCTTGGATTATATGGTAGATAATACAAAACAGGCTAAAGAATCAATAGCTGTAACTTTGGAATTATTTAACCAATTGTATAATAATCGTCCTAATAATTTCTTGACTCGTGTGTTTTTTGATGCCAAAGCACAAGAGGTTTCTAAAATGTTTTCAGGAGGACCTCAGGTCAATATTTCCAGCTTAGTTACCACATTAAATAGGGTTGCTCCCACGAAGGCGTCTTTCTGGAAAGAAATCAAATTATAACCCTGCCGATTTTCTTTGAAATAACAAGAAATCTCCGCTATATTTACCGCTAATTACAAACACCCAGCAACTTTTGCTCACAAATCTCTATATAAAAAATTATGCGCTCATTGAGGAGGTCAAACTTCCTTTTGATAAAGGTTTTACGGTTATAACCGGAGAGACTGGTGCGGGTAAATCCATACTTTTGGGAGCATTGGGATTAATTCTGGGTAAAAGGGCAGACATAAGTAGTATAGGCGATCCGGAAAATAAATGTGTGATAGAAGCTCAATTTCAAATTGAGGCATACGCACTTAAAGATTTATTTACTGAGCAGGATCTGGATTATGAATCACAGACCATTGTACGACGTGAAATTTTACCTAGTGGAAAGAGTCGAGCGTTTGTGAATGATACGCCGGTAACATTAAACCAACTTTCAGCTTTGGGGGAGCGACTGGTAGATATTCATAGTCAGCATCAAACTCTTGAAGTCACTGATAATGATTTTCAGTTTCAGATATTGGATGCTTTTGTTGACAATGAAACCGTCCTTACAGAGTATAAATCCATTTACTCTTCCTATCGTTTAAATCAACGTTTGTTAAAAAAGTTGCAGGATGAAAAAGCTGAAGCTAAGAAGGAAGAAGAATACAAGAATTTTTTACTGAATGAATTGCTTGAAGCCAATCTAAAGCCCGGCGAACAGGAGGAATTAGAAAGTCGGTATGATACGCTTAACAATGTGGAGCAGATCACTGAAGGTCTTGCTGAAGCGTACCAATCTTTAACCCGAGAAGAACTGGGTATAAGCGATATGTTATTGGCAGTAAAGCTTAAAATAAATAAGCTGGCTGGTTTTAGTAAAGAGTTGGGAGAGCTTAATGAACGCCTGGAAAGTGCTGCAATAGAACTTGAGGATATTGCAGAAACCGTTAATGACATCGCATCAAGTACGGAGGGAGATCCAGAAGAATTGATAAAAGTTGAAGCTCGATTAAAATTACTTTTTGACCTACAGAAAAAACATAGTGCTTCGAGTATTGAAGAATTGATTGCAATTCAAAATGAATTAGATGATGAAGTACAATCTTTAAATGATTTAGATACTAAAATTGTAAAGCTTGAAAGGGATATTGCTTCAGCTAAAAAGGAATTGGAGGAAAAAGCAGTTATACTTACAAAGCAGCGTAATAAAGCTATAAAACCATTAACCGAAAGGCTTCAGGGAATTTTAGTAAACCTGGGGATGCCCAATGCTCGCTTTGACGTTACACTTAAAGATCGTGAAGATTTTAGAGATAACGGAAAGGATGATCTTGAGTTTCTATTCACAGCTAATAAAGGAATGCGCGCACAAGAACTTAAAAAGGCGGCATCTGGCGGTGAGCTTTCCAGAATTATGCTTGCGATTAAATCTGTACTTAGTGATTATGCACATTTGCCTACGCTTATTTTTGATGAGATAGATACGGGCGTGAGTGGGGAAGTAGCTCTTAAAATGGGGGAGATTATGAAAGGTATGGGCAGTAGGATGCAAATTGTGAGTATTACCCATTTACCACAAATTGCAGGGCAGGGAGAAAATCACTTTAAAGTATTTAAAGAGGATAAAGAACATCGTACAACGACACATATAGAAAAATTGGATGCATCTATGCGTGTGACAGAAATTGCAGAAATGCTTGGAGGTAAGGCAACTTCAGATGCTGCCAGAGACCATGCGAAGCAGTTACTCAATTAATAAATCAGTATATTTAGAACCGAAAAATCAATAACTAATATGGCCTACAATTTATTAAAAGGAAAACGAGGAATAATATTTGGCGCCCTCGATGAAAATTCAATAGCCTGGAAAACGGCAGAACGCGTTCATGAAGAAGGTGGAAAATTTGTTCTTACCAACGCACCCATTGCTATGCGTATGGGCTCCATTAATAAACTTGCAGAAAAAACAGGCTCAAAAGTTATTCCTGCAGATGCCACTTCTGTTGAAGATCTAGAAAAACTTGTAGAAGGTGCTGTAGAAGAGCTTGGAGGTAAACTTGATTTTGTTCTGCACAGTATAGGTATGTCTATCAATGTACGTAAAGGACGTCATTACACCGATCAAAATTATGATTGGACTGCAAAAGGATGGGATGTAAGTGCAGGTTCATTTCATAAAACCATGCAAGTTCTTTATAAGAAGGATGCTATGAATGAATGGGGAAGTATTGTGGCTTTGACATATATGGCTGCTCAACGTGTTTTTCCAGATTATAATGACATGGCAGATAATAAAGCGTACTTAGAAAGTATTGCTAGAAGCTTTGGTTATTTCTTCGGAAAAGACAAAAAAGTGCGCGTGAATACCATTTCTCAGTCACCAACGCCTACAACAGCTGGTCAAGGAGTAAAAGGCTTTGATGGGTTTATAGCTTATGCAGAAAAAATGAGCCCCTTGGGTAATGCAACTGCTTTAGAATGTGCAGATTATACCATTAGTCTTTTCTCAGATTTAACTAAAAAAGTCACTTTGCAGAATTTATTTCATGATGGAGGCTTCAGTAATGTAGGAGTCAGTGATGCAGTTATGGAAGCTTTTGTTGAAAAACAGGATTTATAAAAAATTAAACTTTAAAGGCTGATTTTACGTAAATTGTGAATCAGCCTTTTTTTATTGAAGGACAACCCCAAGTCTGACAGATTATCCCAAATCATTTGTCTATGCAAAAAATTACATTTAGCCTACTCGTATTATTCACTCTTTTTTCTGCGGAAATATTTTCGCAAACAACCTGTATTTATACCTTAGAGGCCTCTGATGCTTTTGAAGACGGTTGGGATAATGGCGTGCTCACAATAACTATTGCGGGCGAATCACAAGACTATAGTTTAGAAGCAGGAGCATTTGGAGCAATTGCTCTAGAGGTTACAGAAGGGGATTTAATTAGTTTAGAATGGTCTCGAAATAGTGATTTTCCCGAAGAAATTAAATATGAATTATTTGATGCAGAAGGAAATTCCCTTATTACTGTAGAAGGACCGTCAACAGATGATGAAGCAGCTGAGTTTACAGTAAGCTGTCCTGCGTGTTCTATCCCAGCAGACGTAGAAGTTTTAAATATTACACCAGATGGTGGTACATTTTCTTGGGTATCGTTAAATACGGGCAGTTCAGGGTATAAAGTAATTGCTGTAAATCAAGGTGATAATCCGGAAACAGATGCTGTAGCAGAATTTTTTCCAGAAGCCACAGATTCTGAAATAACAATAACAGGTTTAGAAAATGGCACCGCATACGATTTATATATTCAGGCGGATTGTGGAGAAGATGGGTTGAGTAATTTTAGTAGAAAAATATCTTTTGAAACTTTGGATTTTTGTCCAGTTCCTCAAAATTTTGTCTCCACATTTACTGGAGATACATTTATAGATTTTGAATGGAATGTTTCAGCGAATGCTTCCGGTTATAAACTTCTGATTTTTAATGATGGTGATAATCCAAATGAGGGTGCACCTGTTGTGTCAGAAAACCTTAATGCTACAGATACTCAATTTAGAGTATCTGGCTTAAATTCAGACACTATTTATGAGGCTTATTTAGTAGCTATTTGCGGAAGCTTTATAGAGAGTGAATTAAGTTCTGTTGTACGATTTAAAACTGCTTGCGAGGCAATTAGCGCTCCTTATTTACAGACTTTTGATGTAACTGAAACTCCAGAATGTTGGGGTGAAAGTGGCTACGAAAATTGGCAATATGGTTTAGAACCAGATTTTGGTGCGCAAAATGCACCAGATCATACCACAGGAAATATTGATAGTAATGCCTTT
>CAXBEL010000133.1:0-12333 GCA_963974735.1 uncultured Flavobacteriaceae bacterium
ATTTTAGAAATACGCTCTGGTGACTTTAGGAATGCAGCCATCTTAGCCGATTTTTTATTCAAAGCATCAGCCTCTTCATCACTTAAGGCAGCACTTTCTTTAAAAAGGGCAAAGGCCTCATCTATGGTTTCTTTATCAACGTGCACATCAACCAGTCGCGGTTCAAAATGGAGTGGGCGTGTGGCGTCGTCTCTTAGCGAATCCTGAAAGGTATACCGTGATAAATAACCACCCTCATCTTCTTGAGCTCCAAATGCCCAAAATGTATTTTTATCTGCTTTATTAACTGGTGTACCCGTTAGACCAAAGAGAAAAGCATTGGGTAAAGCGGCACGCATTTGACGACCTAAATCACCTTCTTGCGTACGATGTGCTTCATCTACTAAAACAATTATATTCTCTCGGGTATTCATATTTGCCGGAGCATCTCTAAACTTAAAGATCATCGAAATGATAATCTTACGCGTATCGCGCTCCAGTAGACCTTGTAATTCTTTTATACTGTCTGTAGTTTCTACGTTAGGAATATCTGCAGCGTTAAAATCACCCGTTAACTGCGTATCTAAATCTGTGCGATCGACGAGTACAAGTACCGTAGGACTTTTAAGTTCTGGTGTTTTACGCAACTTTTGAGCAGCAAACATCATTAATAACGATTTACCACTTCCTTGAAAATGCCAAATCAGCCCTTTCTTAATGCGTCCTTCTTTTACACGATCTACAATTTTATTGGCACCTTCATATTGTTGAAAGCGGCAAATAATCTTTATACGTCTACTCTTTTTACCAGAGCTGTAGAGCGAAAAGTTTTGCAGTATATCTAGCAATACTTTAGGATTAAGAAGACTGTTAAGTTCTTTTCCTATTTCACCTAAACCCAATCTTCTTGCTAAAGAACCTTCATCGTCTTCAAGCCGCCAGGGAGACCAGAATTCAAGCGGTGTGCGCACTGCACCATAGAACAGCTCTTTGCCTTCTGTGGCAAACGAAAGAATATTAGGTACAAAAAGTTGAGGTACCGTATTTTCATATATGTCGTGAATCTCGTGAGCCCCGTCTAGCCAACTTATTGCCTCCCGAATGGGAGTTTTGGCTTCGCCTATTACAACGGGAATCCCATTAATAAGCATTACCACATCAGGTATTTTGGTTTCCCGATGATGAACGCGGTATTGATTGGTAATAACATACTCATTATTCGTTAATTCATCAAAGTCAATTAAACGTATTGGGATGTGTCTGTTATTTTGACCAAAAGGCATGGTTTTATCACCACATAGCCATTTGGCGAATTCTTCATTGGCACGTACTAAACCGGTTTGATTAACCGAAATGAGTATGGCTCGAAGCTTATAAATCACCTCATCTGCAAGATCTGGATTGTTTTTTATTGCAGGATTTAACTTAATAAGTGCAGCTTTTAAATCAGACTCCAAAAGGACCTCATTTACCGAACGATTAAGCTCATGTGCAGACTTATAAACCCAGGTAGGACCATAGGTAGGATTGGGCTCTTTAAAACTTTGGGTATTGAGATTAGTACCACTAAGTTTATTGATGATATAATATTCTACACTGTTGAGTTCGTTGAAGGCCATCCTATATATTAATTAAATATTCCCTAAAATAATTTCTAATCTCATCTCGAAACTCTGGTTCTATTTCCTCTAAAATCAACTCATCAAATCGTTCAATCATAGCTCTACCCAATAAAGTATATTCCGAATTTGGATTTATTCTGGAAGCTATAATTTTGAATATAAGATTTAATTGGTATTTGTACTGATCATCATCTAATGGGTATTCACCGTGTCTAGCAACCAACTGTTCTCGTATTCTAGTTATGATATTGTCTATTTTACCTTGCCGCGCTATTATTAAGGCATCTCGATTCAATTCTATTTCATCAATTGTAGTTTTTGCTATACGGTTGTTTTTAATTGGAACCAACTTGCCTAAATTGTCAATATACATTAGACCTTCAGGTTTCCAGTATTCAGGATTAATTAGTAAAGGTCTTTCTGCATTTAAATAGTTTTGATCATTTCGTAATTTTAAATGATCAAAATTACCATTGTAATCTACGGGATGATCTACTATGTGATTATTTCTTAATAAGGGAAACTTAGTACTTTTAATACCATTGCAAGAAGGACAGGCTAATAACAAGTTTGACCATTCATAGCCCAACCAATAATATCCGTTTTTATTTACACCTGTGATTTTACTTTTGGGCCTGAAATGTTCAACATGGGCAGTGCTGACTGGATTAATTTTAGTCTCACAGTAACAACATTTACCAAGATATAAATATTCCAATTCTTTTCTGACAATATTATGGCCATATCTTGAGCTTGAATAATTTCCTTTTTTTGCTATAACAGAATTGTCTACATCACAAAAGTAAGAAAGAGATTCTAGTTGATTTCTAGCATTAGTGTTATTAAAATCTTTTTCTATAAACCTCATTATCCGTTCTTTAATTTTTGGGCGATAGTCTTTAAATAGGCCTTTAATTCATCATTCTTTTTTAACTCTTCAAAAGTATCTTCTGTTCTAATTTTTTCTTTTTCATTGTGGGTCACAGGAAATAACTCTTTGAAACCAAAAATGGGAGAACTTAGAATAGTATTAGGTAACATATTTTCTAATTCTAGTTGATCGTCAACTCTTTCAGCATAAGTACCTTTCTCTTTACTTCTTTTCACTACACATATTACACTGTTTTTTGGAGCTCCCAATAAAGGAATAGGACTATGTGTTGAGACAATAAACTGTACCTTAGGGAAAGTTGCCGCTAATTGCTCAACTAGATGTTTTTGAAATTTAGGGTGTAAATGAATGTCAATTTCATCAATAATTACAATTCCGGTTAATTCTCCAAGGTCTGTACAATTGGGTTGCTGATTTAGAAGTCGAACAATCATATCTCCCATCATTCCGAGAATACTTGAATAACCCGATGATAGCTTCTCAAGACCTACAGGCTCATAAAGATTTTCCTCGTCGTCCTTTTCAAAAACTAGAGTTTCTATAACGTTTTTATCATTGAATTTAATCTCTACTTTTCCTGCGTTCATTAGAATACTCTCTAGAAATTCTTTTATAGCAAATGATAAACCTGAGTATTTATTGTAATCTTCTTTTTTGAACCACTCATCGAATTGAGATTCAAGATTCAGTAAATAGCCATCAAGTTCAAAAAGCGATTTATTTATACCTGTTAATGACTGCATATTTTCAAACTCAGATTTATGAATTTGAGAATTTACTGTTTGGAGTCGCATAGGCCCATAAGCTGCAAATCCAGTTGTAAATATTTTCATATGATTAATAGTATTACCCTCTCTATGTAATAATAGATCAAGTGTACTATTAGTATGAAAAAAAATTATGGTTTGAAAAAAATCAATTGTGCTGGATGAATAATATGAAAGGCTTTCGTCTTTATTAATTTTCCTTCCAGTTATTGCGGATGTTAGGGCTTTTAATATTGATGACTTACCTGTTGCATTTTCTCCTGTCAAAAATATAAATTGTGTGTTTTCAGGAATATCACCAAGGTGAAAAGTTTTAATAGGACCATAATTTACAATGGTGATATTTTTAATTTTAGATGCTGTAGATAACTTATTTTCGTTTCTATATTTTTTGATTTTTTCTATATCAAAATAAAAAGTTTCGTCGCTAATTATTTTAATTTCTTTAGAATATCTTGTCTTTATTTGGTCATTTATTTTCTTCCATATTTGATTGAGAAAATAATTAATACTCTCAATTAAAGTATCTTGATCTAAATAATAATGATATTCAAAGCCGTTTTTGCTAAAATCAGTTTGATTAATGTCTATATCTAGAACAGGAAAAATCTGATTACAAAGAAAATTAGCTGTCTCTGATGAACCAGAAGAAGTGAAATATAGAAAGCGATTTGAGGTATTTTCAATAATTAAGGAGATATACGGTAAGCGCTTTTTATAATCATTACCTTCCCAGAAACCTATACATAGATAAGTGTTATCACCTAAAAACCAAAATTTGTCATTTAACTTATCAAACCTATTAGTTCTACGCGGTTTAAATTTAAACTCTTTGTGAATTAAATGATAAGAATAAAAAATATTAAATAATTCCTCGTGAAAATCAGCGTTAATATAGTTCGAATGGTTGCTTAAATTATTTTTTGAAAATATGCCTTTATAAATTTCATCAAAAGATGTATGGGCATCGTTAATTTCTCTAATTTTCTCAAGACCAAAACCTGAGTCAATAATTTTGATAGTCCCAAATTGACCTCCACCTATTGTTGCATTTTGAATACCATATGTAGTGATACCTTTGCTTGGCTGTTTAACATCATATTTGATCCATTCACGTACTTTAACTCTTAACGAGAAATTCTTTTCTTTATCTTCATAACGTTTTTGAACAATGCCATATGCAACAAAATGATTATCAAACTTTAGAATAAGAACATCATTAGTCTCAACTGAGGAATAAGCAACTTTATATTTAGCATCTGGATGTAAAGCAAACTCATTTGAAGACAAGATGTCTTCAAAATTTTTATACATGTATTTTTCACCGGGCTGTCCTGCACTAACAACAAAAAACTGCATACTGTACTTTCTTAATTACTAATTGTCAATTTATTACATTATACCTGAGAATTTAGGCTAAAGCTATAATTAGCTTATAAATCCCTTCTGCTTCTTCTTTTGCCTTCTCTAAATTCTTATTATTAAAATGAATTTCATTTTGAAATTCTGGTCATTGGCCTGTTTTCTCTCTAACTAGATACACCAATTCAGCTTCTACCGCTTCTGCATAAGCAACAAAGGGAAGATCTTCTTTTGCTCTATTACCTATTAATGTCTTTTCAGAAACAAAAACTAATAGTTCTAACTCATTTATATTTCTCCATTTATAGCCGTGATAGCCGTTGAGACCTGCAGCTCTCATTCCTTGACCTATGCGTAAACCCATGGATTGACTAGCATAACCAACATATACAATTTCCTTTTTATGTTTAAGGATATAAATTTTAGGTGTCTTAGAAAGCGTAACCGGTTTTGTGAAATTGGTTACCTTACCATTATAGACCTTCTTTTTAAGAACTCGTTTTGTCTCTTCTCCAGAGAGAAATAAGGTATAACAATAAGGATCTTCAAAACTTAATAGTGCCATAAGTGGTCATAAATTAACTGTTCATAAGTCCAAAAAGCATGTCGCTCTAAATTCATTAAATAAAAGTTTAAGTCATCAAATTTCACATTTGACTTTTGCTGTTTGTAATTTTTAAGAATTTTTATACATTCAGGATGGTTAGTAGCAGAAAGTGTTACTTCATTATCATTAAAATCTTTACCCATAAGGCCTTCTGGACATGTTATTAAATCTTTTAAAGCAATCACGTAGGGATCAAAACAATAGTTTTTAATATCATATTCAATGTTATGAGAAAGTACGTTAACCCATAAAAGGTAGATTTCATTTACGCCGTCTGTATTATAACGCCCCTCGATAATTTTGTTTACTGCATATTTATTGTCGTCATGCTCTAATAGAAAAAGCCCTCCATGAACTAAATGTGCTAGGGATGAATCTAAAGAAATTTGTGAATTTTGAATTTTAGACAAAATTGGTTTTTCTAAAAACATTTTGTTAATCACATTTACAAAAAGCATAATATTAATGCTTGGGGCTCCAACAATACCGGACAATTGATATTTATCAGGATGCATTCTTTCATTTCTAAAATCGCGAGCTCTATCTAAATTTACCTTTAGAAAAGCAAACGCGGGTATTTCACAGATTTCATTTATAAGGGAAGCTAAATTTTTATTACGCGTTATATTTTTTTTGTTTGGTAGTGTTTTAAGATCAATTTTTAGGGCTTGAGCCTTGATTTTAATAGCCATTTCTAAGGTTAACAACGCCTTATTCATAGCCTCGTCAAACATTGGGTAATGATAATAACTATGCGCTAGGAGATAAGTAACCGTTTCAAAGCTTTTGACAATATCTTCAGGAACGTGCTTGTGAAACTTACCGCTCACGACATATCTTTTTACAAACTCATCACGATTAGCAATGTCAAAGTTTGACCATATTGATTCTGGTTCATACCAATTCATCCCCTAAAACAACTGATTTATTAAACTCTTTTGTAAAGCTTTGGAACTTGAAATTTTAAATTGAGCGCTATCTTCAGCCTCCAAAAATTTATTCATTTTCAAAATAAACTCTTCTTCATTTTCAGGTATTAAAATTTCATATTGACCAATTATTTTATGACTAACTCTGGGCATTTTTGTTCCAAATCCTTGACTTGAAACATAATCTATAAACTTTCTACTATGTAAATGATATAAAATATACTCTTTGGATACCAATTTGGTATCATATATCAATAGTTCAGTGGTAGATATTGCATTAAAAGTTGCTATAATAGCTTTGTCTAGATAAGGCCTCAATTTGCTGTAGCACAAGTCTCCTTCATTTACAATATTACACTGAGCTAGCACCGATTCTGTATTACTATAATGGTTCGTCCTAAATTTACCAGATTCAATATGTTCTAGACCAATATATTTGTCTCGTTGATGAGGTACTTGACTTTTTTCTTTTTTTTGAATTAATATTTTAGACAATGGGATTTTTTTTCCTAGGGATTCTGATATTAGCTTTTCAAAAAATATATCACGAGTAGTTTTTAACTGCGTAATAACCTCAATTCCCCTCTCAATCACTTCATCCATCGCCCAAAGTAATTCAGCAAGTTTTGCTTGTTGGTCTTTTGGTGGTAGTAGGAATTCCTGTTGTTTTAAATCTCCCCAATTTATGGTTGGAGATAATCCACCTACAGAAATATCTACCATTCTATGCATAAACTGGTCTGAGTGTAAAAAGAAAGGAAATAACTCTGGTTTAATAATATTTTCGTTTGCTCTAAATACAAATGCGTGAGCAGAACAAATACCATCAAAATCTACAATAGCTGCTTTACGCTGGTAGGCACGTCTTTTTCCAAAAATAACATCACCAGGATAGCACCTGAGTTTACCACCTTTAACATCTGCAGGAACACCTTTTCTGCGAATGTGAATATCGCTTGCATCTATATGTTCTAAGCCAACATAAATATCAACTTCAGCCTCTTCTGGTTTTACTGTTTTAGATATTTTTTGAGCAATCTCTTCAAACTTAAACGTTTCCCAAGTAGACTTGTGTAGATTATTTAAATCGATATTTTCTGTCATTGCTTCCATTACTTTAAGATTTCAAATAATTCATTCATACTTTTATCTAAAGTTTTGGAATGTTCTTCCCAATTAGAGATTGCATCATTTAATGATAATACAGGATTAGTAGTATCTACATTACTTAAATATTGAGCAATGTTTAGACTTCCTTTGTTTTCTAATAATTCTTCATTAGAAACTATTTTAGCAAAATCCTCTATATTTTTAAAATTCTCGTATGCGTTAAATATTTTGTCAATATGCGTTTGCTCTAGAAAGGCAATATTTTTTTCTTGCTTAACTTCTTTTAAAGCATTTATGATTAAAACCTTTCCTTGCTTTTCTTCTGTTTTATTGTTTTTGGTAATTAACAAACAAGCTTCCATTGGTGAATTATAAAATAAGTTTGGGCCAAGACCAATTACACATTCAACCAAATCTTCTTCAATCATTGTACTTCTCATTTCTGCTTCACTTTCTCGAAACAAAATACCGTGTGGCCACAACGAAATAGAGCGACCGTTTTTAATATCTAAGCTTTTCTGTATGTGCTGTTGAAATGCATAATCTGCACAACCTTGTGGTGGTGTACCCCATAAATTTCTACCATAAGGGTCATTGATAAACCCGTTACGATCCCAGGATTTAATAGAGTAGGGTGGGTTAGCCAGAATAACATTAAAGGTTTTAAGCGTATCGTATTCTAAAAATGCCGGTCTGGCCAGGGTATCGCCGCGTACAATGCTAAACTCTTCTATACCGTGCATAAACATATTCATCCGGGCAATAGCACTGGTGATGAGGTTGATTTCCTGCCCGTATAATTTTAAACTGCGGTATTCTTTGCCTTCATCACGCAGGTGTAAAGCGCAGTTGAGTAGCAAACCTCCTGAGCCGCAAGTGGGGTCGTAAACGCTTTCGCCCGGTTGCGGGTCCATAATTAAGGTCATCAGTTTTACTACGGTTGGTGTAAAACTCTGCTGCGGTATGCCCGCTATCGTCTGCAAATTCTTTAATTAGGTATTCATAAGCATTACCCAATTGATCATCGGGGACATTGGCCAGATTAAGCTTGTGTTGTGAGAAATGCTCAATAAGATTAATAAGGGTCTCATCACTGAGGCGGTTTTTATTGGTCCAGCTGGCATCACCAAAAATACCATACAGCATATCTGGGTTGGCTTTTTCAATAGCGCGCATCGCATCTTGTATTGCCACACCCACATTAGTAGTGGTCTCCCGTACTGCTTGCCAATGGGCTCCTTTAGTAATTTGAAACCGGTGGTTTTCTTCAAAAGCTGCATATTCTAAATCTCCATCACTTTCTGCTAAAGCGGTTTCAAACTCCTCATCATAAACATCACAAATACGTTTAAAGAATAATAGCGGGAATATATACTGCTTATAATCTCCTGCATCTATGGTTCCTCTTAAGGCGGTTGCTGCTCCCCAAAGGTATTTTTCTAGTTCTCTTTGAGTCATTTAGTTCAATTCTTCCTCAATAATTTGAGATTTTTCAATTACAGTGTTTTCTCCTTTGGTTACATTTAAAACTTGCGATAATTTACTTTTAAGAATAGCTCTCCTTGATTTATAAAAATCTAAAAAGTTAATCATAGATAAATCACTATCAAGTGGTATGAAATGCAAATTTTTATAGTTTATGAGCTCCTCATCCTTGTAATTACTATACACCCAATCTTTAAAAGGTATTGCGTTTTTTTCTAAATTTTCAGTTTCTTGAATTAATTGTAAGTTGCTTATAGTATTAAAAGAGCTTAAATACTGTTCACGTAGTTGCTCATCTTCAACCCCCATCTTTATTAATTTGCTAGGGTTAAAATATTTTTTAGGATGTATATGATCTTGATGAAACTTGTAATTGTGGTTAAGTGGATATATGATACTCAAAACCATATACGCAAAAGCACTACCGTACTGGGTGTCTAATAATAATTCTAGAGTCTCTTCATCAAATGTTAATGACTTGTTCGTTCCCTTGTATCTTTCGATTAATGGCATTAGCGGAAATAAGCCTAGATTCTCAGAAATTATAGTTCTATAAATGGGATATAAATTATCAGGAGTGCCACCAAATACTCGTTTCAGTAGTGCACGGACCAACCATTCTTTGATAAGTTTTCTGTTTTCAAAATGATTACTGCTGTGTAATAACTCATCACCTATATTATTCTTTTTAATAAAATAAGCAATAGGAATAATTGCATTGTATGCTGTCAAGGTTTTACTGTTAAAGCCGAAAGATGCTATTAACTGCACAGCTAAATTTAAGGCTTTTGCGATATCATCCCATTCAGACTCAATAAGAGCCATATTTTCTGACGAAAAATTATCTACTTTAAATTTTATGTCCTTAATATCGGTAAGTACTAAACAGGATTTTAAAACCAAATCTTTATTAATATTAAAGCCGGGATCAATAGAATTAATTTGATCTACAAATTTGTGTATTATTTCTCGGGCATCTTTTTCTTTCCACTGTGCTGTGGCGATAGATAATAATAAATCTGAATAACTCAATTTAGTACCACCGCTATTTACTCGAATGAAAATATGCAATACCTTATCAAGCTCTTCTGATTTTTCTAAATAGAAGTTTATCAGTTCTTTTTGATTTAAATATTGAAACAGCTTTGATAATGTATCTGAGACAAATTTTGTTTGCTCTGATGTAAATTTAGATGTATCCATTAAGCCATGTTCGGCAATATATTTGAATATATCAGGAAAGTCGGTAAAGTCGAGAACTGTACCCACTTTAAACCAATGAAATTTTTTCGGATGAACTTCTTTAAATCTTACGATTTCATCATCTGATAAGAATCTAAAATCATAAAGAAATTCATTATCTTCAGCTTCATTTAAAAGATTTATATACAAATGTCTTTTAGGAAAAGCGTGATCACTTTTCCAATTGTAGTTTGCTAATTTATAAGCATAAGTACCTCTCAAACCCAAATAGAGCGAAGTCAATCTTTGTTGACCATCTAAGACGGCAAGGCGGTCTTTATTTCCGAATAGTTCGGCAGAATCATTATGCTTTTTGTCTCGCTGATGATAGTGAGGTAGAAATTTATAGAATTTAAACTTTTCTACATTTTCTGCTTTCACCTTCCAGAATAAGAAAGTACTAATAGGATAATCTCTTAAAATAGAATCAAACAAAAGTTCAATTTGCCTTGTATTCCAGACAAATTCTCTTTGAATAGCAGGTAAGATATATTCTTGACTTTGAATTGATTCAATAGCCTCTTTTATAGAAATTGGTTTTTCGTATGCCATTATATAAATTTCTTTAATTTGGATTTAAATTGTTCTTCTGCTTTTTGACTTTCTGCCCAGGCTTGTTTTAAGTCGGCCAACGCATCTTCAACACTGGGTAAATCATCTTCGATGATTTTCTCTACGTATAAAGGAATATTGAGGTTAAAGTCATTTTCAACCAGGTCCTCCCAAGTAGCAATACTTACATAATTCTCTACTTCTTTATAATCCTGATACCAGTTGAAGATTTGATTTACATGTTCAGCTTCCAAATAGTTTTGAGCCCGACCTACGCGTACCTGTTCTGAGGCATCAATAAATAAAATCTTCTTCTTTTTATCTGAAGCTTTGTTTTGTTTAAAAACCAGTACACAAGCCGCGAGTTGGGTGCCGTAGAAAATATTAGGACCCAGACCTATTACGGCTTCGAGTAAGTCATCCTCAATAAGCTTCTTTCTTATTTTTCCTTCAGATCCTTTTCTAAAGAGTGCGCCGTGAGGCAACACAACAGTCATACTACCGGTACTGTTCATAGATTTGATCATATGCTGTACCCATGCCATATCGCCATTACCTTTGGGAGGTACCCCCGCAATATTGCGGCCGTAAGGATCTTCGATCCAGTTTTCCGCACCCCAATCTTTTAAGGAGAAAGGAGGATTGGCAATCACACAATCAAAAGTTTTTAAACCATCTGCTTCAAAAAATGCTGGGTTTTTTAACGTGTCGCCACGCACGATTTGAAAATCTTCCATCCCGTGCAAAAACATATTCATACGTGCAATAGAACTTGAGGTAAGGTTTTTTTCCTGACCGTAAAGCTTCAACGTTCGATAGTCTTCCTTGTTTGCTCTGAGGTGGTCTACGCATTCTAAAAGCATACCGCCCGTTCCGCAGGCTGGGTCGTAAATACTTTGACCTTCGTGCGGATCTAAGATCAAACCAAGCAAATGCACAACTGAACGTGGTGTATAAAACTCACCGGCTTTTTTATTGGTCAAATCGGCAAAGTGCTTGATGAGGTATTCATAGGCCTGACCTAAAATATCTACATCTACCAAACTATTGGCCAATGTGTATAGCGAGAAATGCTCAATGAGATCAACAAGAAGTCGGTCGCTTAATTTGTTTTTATTGCTCCATTGCGCATCCCCAAAAATACCATAGAGAAATTGCTGGTTGGCCTGTTCAATACCTCTTAGGGCTTTTTCAATAGCTAAACCTACGTTTGTAGTGTTGCTTCTCACATCATCCCAGTGACAGCCTTCTGGTATGCTAAAGCGGTGAAATTCGGGAAGGGACGCATATTCGACATCACCTTCTGATTCTTCCAATGCATCAATATACTCTTCATCATAAACATCAGAAAGTCTTTTGAAAAATAGAAGTGGGAATATATATACTTTAAAATCAGAAGCATCTACGGGACCTTTGAGAATCCACGCGGCTTTAGATAGATAGTTTTCGAGTTGAGATAGGGTTAGTTTTTCTTGGGTCATTAAAAGGTTTTCATTTCTTCAAATATAGGAGAAATTAGGACTATAGAATTGAGGAATTCTGTAATGTGTTTTAAACGGTTTTAGGTGAAGGGTTGATTCAATTATTAGGCTCTAAAAAAAAAATTATCCCAAATCGGGATCTTAACTAATTTTGTTATAAGTCTAACAGAGTAGAGATTATAGTGGTTTATTTTAGGTATATTTATTTGAAAGCAACTATTATAAATTTTGATACTGTCTTATCAAACTCAATCTCAAATAAACTTATCTATAATAGCTTTTAGAGAATCATATTTAATAGGCTT
>CAXBEL010000134.1:0-12250 GCA_963974735.1 uncultured Flavobacteriaceae bacterium
CGTTTTTAGATTTCCAGATACTCCTGAAATTGATGTAGAAGTTATAGACAGACCAAGCGAACCACCAATGGGTGCGGGGGAAGCTGCTCAAGGTCCTGCCACAGCAGCTATTGTTAATGCAATATTTAATGCAACCGGAGTTAGAGTCAGAGAACTTCCCGTAAAGAAAGCTTTGCTTGTTAAGGTTAACTAACTGAATTTCAATTTATTAAAAATTTTAATTATATTTGATGATTCTACCTCTAGTTTTAATTATATAATTCCTCTACATCATTTTGATCCTTTCTACACGTATGTATCGCGTGTAATATTCAAAACGTTTTTAACTTAAATACAATCTAAAATGGAATCATCAGATGAAGTTGAAGTAAAAAGAATTGTTGATGAAAAGGAATTAGACGTGCGCAAAGATTTGCCTCCTGTTTCTAATACAGGTGTCTGTTACTCGGGACCCTGTCGTAATAAAGGCAATAGGGTTTCTGCTCAAAAGGTAACTCGGCCAGAGTGTAAAACTTCGGGAGGAAAATCTTGGGTAGATGATCACGGGACTTGTGTGAATTTACCTTAAGGTATTTTGTGAAAGTCGTTAATAATCCCGCTTTTAGCGGGATTTAAATTTTATGAGTCTGATGTATCTAACCGAGTGCTTATATTTTCAGCGTGCTCAATTCCGTATCAAGCTTTGAAAGCGAATGCGTATCTATAAGCTGTGTATTTATAATAAGTTCTGAGTCTTCCGTTTTAAGGATGTAATCTCCTGCAAACTTTTTTATTTCCTTGATATCAACCAGTTTTATTTTTTTGGAAAATGGCGAATTGCTAAAAATTTGTCCGTCTTTAATTGTGATATATGGCTTTACATATTGATAGGCATACATAGAAATATACATCACAGAGATTCCAATCCATAAATAGGTTGTCCAGTTCTCAAAATCGCTATATATACTGTTAAAAACTAAAAATCCCGTCCAAAACACGAGCAATATCAAATATAAATTTAATCGTTTCTTTTTATATTTAATTGTCATAGGAAAGACCTTGTTTAAAGCAGGAACTTAAATATAAAAAAAAATATGCCTTAGAATTGTGATTTTTTACTTGTTGTTTGGATTGTTTTTCTCAGACTTCACAACAGGTTTCTTTTTAGGCATAGGTCCTCTTAGATGTATTATCAGTCCATCCAGAAAATTACGTAGAAATTGATCTCCACATTCCATATATTTCGGATGGTCTTCCTTTCTAAAAATGGCGCCAAGTTCACTTTTGGTAACTGCAAAGTCAACTAAAGAACAGATTTTTACAATTTCGTCGTCACGTAATTTATGAGCTACACGAAGTTTTTTGAAGATGTCGTTGTTTGTTAGTGGCATAGGGCAAAGATAGTTTCTAAAAAGAATAGGTTCATAAGATTATAAAAAAAATTGAGGGAATCTGTCCAAACAGATTCCCTCAATTTAAGAATAAATTCTTTTTAGTTTTCTTCTTCTCCCACCGGCTCATTAGAAGTGCGAATGCTGTTCCATTCCGGTTTAGTAGAATTTAAGTAAGCATATACCGGTTTCTCATTTCTTAAAATGTCTAGGTAAATAGGCATATCTTCAAAAGGAAGAAAGATAGTTCCAACTTTAGTACTTGCATTAAAAACAGGATTTGCTACAGGACTATCCTTGTGAAGGAAATAGAGTATAAATCGGTGTCCATCTCCATAACAGGTAATATAACCTTGTATTTGTATTTGAACACCTCCCGATGTTGCTGAGTTCTTATAACCTGCAGAAGCGCGGTAGTTATTTAAAATAAATGTTTTAGTTGCCATAATTATATCTTTAATTAATTGTGTCTGGCTAATTTCACAATTAAAACATTGTAAATCAATGGGGTATATGTCCTTTTGATTGAGGTTTTTATGGATATAAAAGGAGGTTTTTCCTTGGGGAAATTAATGAAATATGTTTAAAAATCCTTTTTACGTCAAAAGTGTGTATACTGTATAAATGAGTAGAAGTAATAGAATTATTCCTATACCTACAATTACATAAGCGCCGCGTGTAAGTCCTGCCAGTGTTTTTTTAATTTCTGCTCTGTCGTTTACATTGGGAAAGGGCAAATCAGGTATAGGTTTATTTAAAAATCTACAAAGAGGCTCCCAACCATCTTTAACATTAAAGATTAATAGTTTTTCTGGAGTTACTGATGCTTTTAAATTTTCGATATGTTGGTTGTAATGAGCTATTGCGGCATTCTTATCGCTCATAGTTCCTGCGTGCGAACGGTTCCAGACTAACTTCTTTGACATATTTCCGAACTTTGTCATAAAAGGAATGAACGCTTGCATCACCTTAAATTGCCACATTCTTTCTGTAAAATAAATGGTGCTTATTGTGCTTTCATACCAGGCTTCTGGTCCTTTGGGATGAATTGTTAGCAGAACCTTTGCCTCGGGATAGGCTTTTGTCAATTCTTTCCACACACAACATGCAGGGTTATCTACTGCTGCTGTATAGTTTTTAAATACTACTTCCCAATTATGTTGCTCTCCCGCCGGCGAATTGGCTACTTTATTCCAAAAATCAATATGAGATTTATTTTCTTTATTCAGAAGAACCTCAGTCATATGATAACAGGGAAAACCCAATTCCTTTAATGCGGTAAAGGTGGATAAAGTACCTGTTCTGCCAAAACCTGCTCCTATAATTTCCAAACTCATTTAAATAAGCATTTTGTTAATTGATTAAAAGAAACAGGCCCTCCACAATATCAATAGATATCTAGAAGCACCTGTCGTCTTCACCCCTAAATTGTAGCCCTAATTTTTCATTTATTGATTTCACCAGATTTTTCATATTCTAGCTGTATATGGTTCATTCTGATTGGCTGATTCTTAATAAATAAATTATAAAGATTCTTTTAAATTAATGCTGTAAATTTTCCTTCAATGTATGTCGTATTTTTTATCTGTTCTATCAGTTCTGGATGAATAACCGTTTTTTCTGTCCCAAAGTGATACTATGTTTATCCGAAGCTATTAAATCATTCAAGTACTGGTGCAATTAAGGAATAGCCAAGTTGTTGTAGAAGCCCCAATTCATTGTAGTATGTGTCTTCTTGTATCATTTTGCCATCATCAGCATAATGAATAACAGAAAAGCCGCTTACATTAATCTTTTTACCAGTAGAGGGTGTTTCTCCAAAGATGTCTGTATTTGTACCTGTATAGGACCAATAATGAAAAGAACTGTTCTCTTGCACATAAATCTTATCTACATGCATTAGTCCGTCAGGAAATGCTTTAAAAAAAACATTTAACTGCCCTTCCATTTCAGATTGAGTGGAGGCAACTTGAATCCCATTAAGATTTCTAACAAAACTTTGAGCTGTTTTTTTCTTCAGGTAGTTCATATCCTTTTTATTCCAGCATGAATCCACAAAAGATAAAAGTTGGCTTTTTATCATTTTTTCGTGTGCTAGTGGGTCGTCTTGTTTAGGCTTGGAATCTGAACAGGAGATCAACACTAGAAATATGAAAAATAAAATACGCATGCTACAGTATTTTATAGATTTAGCTAAATGTACTCATGAACTTATGATTTAATAAAACGAATTAAAGAGGTTTTAAATCAAAACACAACTGGATAGTGATGGGCTAAGGAAAATTCTGTCCAAAGAGGAGTTGTTGGTTATCAAAGAGTTGTAATTTTTTATTGTATATTTATTCGCCTCTATTTCTTACACTTACATCGGTTTGAAATGAGAAAATGTTGCTTATTAAACTTCTTGGTTCTGTGCTTTTTCCTTTGGAATTATCAGTTTTCCTTTGCCCAAACAGTAAATAGCGATAAAACAAATAACTACCAGCAGGTCTTTGTAAAAACAGATAATTTTGGTGCTTCTTATTTAGATTCTCTAGAAAACACCCTCAAAAAAACACAAAACGACTCTTTATATTTTTTGATCTTAAATGATCTGTCCTATTACTGGCACACACGTAATTTAAAAACAGCCTTAAATTTCACTAACACCGGATTAAAAAAAGCAATTGCAAAAGAGGATACGTTATGGCAGGGCAGATTTCAAATTACACAAGGTGCTATACTGCTGCGTATGGAGAAACTGGATAGTGCCTATTTAGTTTTAGAAGATGCAAAAAAGAAGGTTAAAGAAAAAGATCTACCTTTTCTTAATACACAATTGGGTTATGTTTTTGAGCGTAAAGGAGAAATAGATAGAGCTGCAGATTTTGCTCTAGAATCATTGGACCTTGGAAAAAAATTAAACGATGATAAAGCAATTGCCCTTGCTTATAGTGATTTGAGCAATCTTTTCTGGAAACAATCCAAATATGTAAAAGGCTTAGAGTATGGGCTGAAATCTGTAGAGATTTTTGAACAAAGAGGCATCAATGATTTGGACTATGATTTTACCTTATACGTTGTGGGAAACAACTATTTAGAGTTGAAGGAATACGATAAGGCACTTAATTTTTATGAGCATTCCATCGCTATAGGAGAGCGTTATGGCTTTTATAATAATCTTAGCGATGTCTATATTTCTCTGGTAGATTTGTATGCTTACCTGGGCGAATTTGAAAAAGCAAGTCTCTCTGGCGTGAATGCAATTAAATATGCGCAATTGCTTGATAATGATTTTATGCTAATGCGTTCATGGCTCTCTGTGGGCAAACTTCAGAATTTGCAGGGTAAGTATGAGAGTGCCATAACTAGTTTGCAAAAATGCATAGAGATTGCTACCGCAGATTTTGGTGATGAGTTTTATCTTAATCAGGCTTATGATTTACTAGGTAAAGCGTATGCTGGTAATCACCAATACAAGAAAGCTTATGCCGCATTTGAAAAATACGATAAACTCAAAAATCAAATATTTACCGCTGAGGCCGACCAGCGCATCTCTTTACTTCAAACAGAATTTGAGGTTGCTCAAAAGGAAACTACAATAGGGTTACAAAGAACTAAATTAAATCAGCAGAGGGTTCAGCAAACCTTTGTTCTTATTATAGCGGGGTTGTTACTGTTGCTTTTAATTGTATTGTACAAAACCTTTCAAAATAACAGAAAGAAGAATAAACTACTGGAGAGGCAGAATCAGGAAAAAGAATTTTTACTGAAGGAAATCCACCATAGGGTTAAAAATAATCTAGAGATAGTTTCCAGTTTATTGGCATTGCAATCTGCCCGTATTAATGATCCTAAAGTTATTGAAGCAATGAAGGAGACTCAGAATAGAGTGCATTCTATGAGTATGATTCATCAGAAGTTATACCAGGGTAAAGATCTTGCTACTATAGAAATGAAAGACTATTTCACCAATCTTGGCAATTACATTATCAACGCCTTTGGCGCACAAGATAGAGTTGAAGTTGTGTGTCATATGGATGAGCTGGAGTTGGACATAGATATTGCATTACCTGTGGGACTAATTGTAAATGAATTATTGACCAATGCACTTAAGCACGCCTTTCCTAGTAATGAGCGAGGTCTCGTAACTATTAGCATAAAAGAAGTAGCTTCTTGTCTTGTACTGGAGGTTTCAGACAACGGTGTAGGTCAAATACAAAAGAGAAATATTCCCGGGCAAGGTTTTGGTACACAACTTATTCAGTTATTGACCCATCAATTAGATGGCAAAATGACCCAGGATTTAAATCAGGGAACCTCAGTTTCCTTTAAATTTTACTTAAATAAAGCAGCGTGATTATGAATGAAACAAGAAATGAGATGACTAAAATATTGATTGTGGAAGACGATATGATCATAGGTGCAAATATCTCTTTGCAGCTTACTAATCTGGGTTATGAAGTCACGGGGATTGTTAGTAGAGGGGAAGAGGCTGTTGCTCAGGTCAAAGATTATGCTCCAGATATACTTTTAATGGATATTAATTTGAAAGGTAAACTTAACGGAATTGAAACAGCGAAAGCAATACAAAAATCGAATGATATCCCCCTTGTTTATCTTACAGCAAATGCAGATGAAGCTACGTTTGTAAAGGCAAGAGAGACACATCCGCACGCTTTTATTTCCAAACCCTTTAATGCCTTGGATCTGCAGCGCACAATAGCTTTAGTTGCAGAACGGTTAAAAGATAAAAGTGGCGTCAAAATAAAAGAAGAAAATCCGGTTGAGGTTTTAAATGACCGGGTTTTTGTTAGACATAATGGTAAAATGAGTAAGCTTTTACTTGATGATATTCTATATGTCGAGGCAGAAAGAAACTATTGTAATATTGTTACCGCGCAGCGCGGACACCTGTTGTCAAGCACCTTAAAAACAATGGAAGAAAAGCTCCCAGAGACCCATTTTTTAAGAATTCATAGATCATTTGTGATCAATATTTCAAAACTGGATGTGGTAGCCGAAAGTCATATAGAAATTAACCGCAAAGTAATCCCTTTGAGTAAGTCGCACCGCAGTATTTTGTTGAGTCGCATACAGACGGTGTAAAAGATTTAATCTGCTGTTATTCTAACATTATCGAGTTCATAGGCTCCGTCAAATTCGGCATCACGATTTCCTGTAAATTTAAAGGCAATGTACATGGTACCGGTCTCGCAAGAAAGATCTACAATATCAGAACTGTACCAGTCGCCAAAGAAATCTGTGTCACGGGTAATGTAGGCGTCTAAAACTATACCCCAGGTTGCATTGGGTATATTTTCTGCAGTGCCATCCCAATCCTTAGAAAAAAGCACTTCTAGTTCACTGCCATCAGCAAAGCTATTTGAAGTTTCAAAACGAAGTCTTGCACCGGGATTTGAGGTTAAGTCTATTGCTGGGGTAACTAACCAAGATATGCTGCTTACATCACCAGACTGATAGGAGTCTATATGTGCTGATATACCTTGAGAGGCATTAGTGCCTGTTGCTCTGTAAGATTCCCATTGTTGTGATCCAGATTCTATAAAATTAGTCCAACCATTTTCTATAATGGGTTTGTTGAGGTTATAACTTTCAAAATCATCTTCAAAAAGAATAGTGGCGCCTTGAGCATCAGATTGACCGCAGGCTAGATCGATGGGATCACATCTTTCGTTGCTGTCAAAATGAATGTCAGCAGGGGAATTGATCGCGAGAATATAAAACTCATCATAAAAATCTCGTGAGAGAACAGCATTAATAGTTCCTCTGCCTTGAGGTAGTAATAAAGATTTGAAGTCAGAAAATGTACTTGTGCTCAATACGGCTGAAGGGCTATCCCCACAACTTTCCAATAATCTTTCTCCATCAAATTCATCTGCAGTTTCTGCGGCAAATGTTATTCTATTTTCTCCTAAAACGTCACGTCTATTAAATTGTACATCGTCAACCTGTATATATATACTTTCTAATTCTTCTGAAAAATCACTTATACTCACAGATACGGGAGTGATTTCGGCAACATCAGTGGAGCGGTAAATAAATTCATTTACTAATGAGGATTGAAGTTTAGAAATGTTGGCACCATCCCTAACGCCTAATTGTACGACCCCATTTGCTTCTGTAACCGTAAGACCATCCAGTTTGATATAGATTTTTCGACCAAATTCATAAGTTGTAAAAAGCGGATTGACATCTACCTGTAAAACAATTCCGGAAGTTGGGTTTTCAGGTTTGTCCTGAATCACAATTTCTTCGAAGAAATTCCCGCCTTCATCACTGCTTATTACATATCCTTCTAAAAATGTGTTTGTTTCTTCAAAACTATAAATACCATCGTCGCTTTGTCCCAGATTACCTTTTACAGAAGCTATCGTAACTACTTCACCACCTAATTCGGGCTCTTCAAAATTCAAATCAGGCGTGTCAAAATTGTCATCATTTACACAACTAGTAAATGAAAATGCAACTAAAAGAAAATTTAAAAAGGCTATTTTTTTAATACTCATAACAAACATTTTTTAAAACCGTACATATACATTTAAATAGTATGTTGTGCCATATCCCATAAAATACCGGTTGCCAAACAAGGGTGTTTTACGTTGGTTTTCTTCTTGAAGGCTTCTATAATCTCCTACTCTGGAATCTTCAAAGCCTCCCGTTTTATATTCCTGATCCAGAACGTTGTTTACTGTCGCAAAAAAGCCAACAAAATAATCGTTGATGCGCCACGATTTTCCACCAACTATATTTACTAAAAAGTAATCATCCAGTTCCTCTTGACCCAGAAGCGCACGACCCGTAGTGTCATCATAGTCATTAAAAGCTTGTCCGTCAGAATCTGTTGTAAAAGCATCAGATCTTCTAAGATTGCTCACATCTATATAGGCATTTGAAAAGTAATTCGTTGTGGCTCCTACCCACCAGTATTGTGGATCCCGATATTCAAATCCTAGTTGATAAGCACGTTCCGGACCAGAAGCGATATGATAATTTTTTAATTTGGTCGTGCCGTCGCCAAAGGATAGTGGTTCTGTAATATCATCACTGGTATAATACAAATTGGGATTATTTTGATATGTATTTTGACCTACGGCTGCTGCTGCTTTCAGTTTAAATGTAGGCAGTAATTGAGCTTCTATTCCAAGTTCTCCTCCTATATTTCTTTTATTGATGTTGGTTAATATTTCTTGTACAAAAGCGTTGCCGTCACCTTGTCCTTGAAGAGATTGTGTGTAGAAGAATGAAATGTCTGATCCATCTTTAAAAGTGGTATAATATCCAGTTAGTCTTGCTTTAAGATGAGGAGATCTAAAAATATAACTGGCATCTACAGATTGTATTTGCTCATCGGCTAAGCCAACAACCAGATCATTATTTTGTCTTGCATCGCTAAATGTATTTCTTATTCCCGGAGCCTTTGTATAATATGCTGCATTAAGAGTGGCCAAATGCCTGCCGGTAATTTTATAAGTTGCACCGCCCTTGATCCCATAGGTAGTAAAATCTATTTTTTTACTTTTACCATAAGATCTATTTCCGGGAAAATAGCCATTCTCAAAAAGGCCATTACGCTGGTAAGAGGTTTGCTCGGCCCGAGCACTTGCAAAAAACTCTACTTTATTATAATTAAATTGTGCTTGGGCAAATCCAGAGATTGTTTTGGAATCAATTTCATAGTTGTATTTATAACGCTCGCCTTCAGTGACAATCCTATTTCTATTACGAAGATCACTTTGTGCAAGATTTCCTTCGGTAGTAATATCATCTTCCGCAAAACTATCTACGTCTAAATATCCTGTGCCGCCCAGCAGATCTCTTATTTCTGCATAATTTTCACTTTTTAATCCTCGATAATTCAGGGATGCATTGAATCGAATATGTTCATTTAAGGTGTGATTCCAAATTGTATTTGCAGAGAACTGAGAATCTTTTGTAACATCATCCTGAAGCACATAAATAGAATTTCCTCCAACAGCAGTGGTGACCGAATTTCCTTGATATAAGGCATTCCAGTCTAGCTGACCATCATTTATAAATTCCTGTTCTGCCAGATATGCATTTTGATAATCTATTGCCGTAGGATTAGTAAACCTTAAAAAGTAACTGGGCAAATTTTGATAATAGTTGGGCGAAGGATTTCGGGCTCCGCCCAAATAGCTTTCCTGACCTTCACCATCAATTATTAAACGCGTTCCACCATTGTCAATACGTGTATTAGCAATAGAACCAAATTGATAAGCAAGATTTGTATTTAAACTCGATTTTTCATTTAATTTCCAATAATGATTAAGCATAATCACAGGCTCTTTAACTTCCCGTATTTTAAAATTGCGCAATTCCCCATTTTGATAGCCCCAATTGGGGTTATATTTTCTTCCTTTTAAGTCGTAAATTTCGTCTGTTAGAGCCGTTGATCTTCCTCTACGGTTAGGTGTATAAAAAGCGGATAAATTGAGGCTATGATTTGAATTTAATTTCTTTTCAACAGAAAAAAATAAAGAATTGGCATCATAAAGAGTTCCATCAATGTAGCCTTCATTCCCAAATCTTCTGGAGCCCAAAACAGAATAAGCCCATCCTTTTTCAGAAAATCCAGAGTTATAACTTGCCATAACCCGCCCGGTATAGGTGCGATTAGAAGTGGCGTAAGAAATCCGCCCACCCTCGCGGTACTGAGAAGCGCGCATTATAATGTTAGTTGTTCCAGCCAACCCACCAAACGTGTAATCACTTGCAGAGATTCCCATGGAAAATTCCTGATTACGCTGCACATCATTGAGGCCGCCCCAATTACCCCATTGCGGTCTGCCGTTAAACTGTTTATTCATCTCAATACCATTTATCAAAAGCTTGCCGTTCTGACTATCTAATCCTCTGGGGCGAAAAAAAGTTGCGCTGAAATCATATGCTGCGGCGTTAAGAAAAACATCTTTAGAAGCAGTAAGAAGACCTGAAATATTATAATCCGCCTGGTCTTCATCACCATTTAATTCATTATCAGTTAAAGTAATCAGACCTATTTGAATTTGCTCCGCGGTTACATCTACTTCCAGTGGGATAACTTGTATATTAAGATTTTGATTATTTTCAAGAATTATTGGAAGTCTTAGAGTAATAAACCCTGATTTTTCTATAGCTAACACCTGATTACCTTGTGGCAGATCACCACTGATATTAAAATTACCCAGAGCATCTGTAAAGGTTGTAAATGAACTATTTTCAATGGAGACTGTTACATCAGGAATGGGTTGTGAGGTTATTGCGTCTAGAACCGTTCCGCGCACTATATATTCTTGACTCACAGCCTTGCAGATAAATAAAGAGAAAAGAAAGCAAGTAAAAGTTTATTCATGCAGACAGTTGGGTAATCAAATTTTAAGAAAATTTTAAGATTTGTCAAAAGTAATGTAATTTTGGCCAAAACCTAATTTTTGGAAAATATTTTTGAGAATAGACTGCTTAAAATGAGAAGGATATGTCTTTTTGTTTTGATTTTTTCATTTCAGCTTTCACTTAATGCGCAGGAGAAGAAAGTTTTTAAAGCAGTAACAGTCGCTTTTTACAATCTTGAAAATCTATTTGATACAGAAAACGATCCTATCACCTTTGACGATGATCGTACTCCAGAAGGTAAAGATCATTGGACGTTAGATATTTATCAAGATAAGCTAAAGAAAATGGCTCGAGTAATTTCTGAAATTGGTCTGGAATTAACCCAGAACTCACCTGCAATAATAGGAGTTTCGGAGATAGAGAACAGGAAGGTGCTTGAAGATCTTATTAATCAGCCTGCATTACTTCCTAAGAATTATGGGATAGTTCATTTTGATTCACCTGATAGAAGAGGAATAGATGTGGCCTTATTGTATCAAAAAGAAATATTTAAGGTTATAAATAGCAGCAATCACGAACTACTACTATTTGACACAGAAGAAACCGATAGAAGGATTTATACAAGAGATCAGCTTTTGGTTAGCGGAGTTCTAGATGGTGATAAAATACATATTCTAGTAAATCACTGGCCTTCCCGAAGCGGCGGAGAGGCGCGGAGTAGACCAAAGCGCGAAGCTGCCGCAACACTCAACAGAAAAATTATTGATTCGCTTCAAAATGATGATCCCTATGCTAAGATTATAACCATGGGAGACTTGAATGATGACCCGTCAAATGCGAGTGTAAAAAAAATACTAGGAGCAAAAGGGAAGAAAAGAAAGGTTGAAGATTTTGAATTGTTCAATCCCATGGAAAGCATGTATAAAAAAGGAGTTGGAACGCTGGCCTATCGTGACGGCTGGAATTTATTCGATCAGATTATCATTAGTGGACAATTGCTAAAAAAAGATTTTTCATCCTATAGATATTATAAAGCAGGTATATTTAATAAGCCTTATTTAAGCAATCGTAGAGGTCAATATAAAGGATATCCTTTTAGGAGTTATGCTAATGGCACTTATACGGGCGGTTATAGCGATCATTTCCCAGTGTATATTTATCTGATAAAGGAGGCTGGGCTTAAGAGTAGGAATTAATCTACCTCAGGATTCTCTTTCAACTTCTCTGCTTTTGCTTTGTCCCGGAGTGCTTGCTTCTCTTTTTTTTTTAATTCTTCAATTTCTTGATCATAGGCAAGTTCAGCATGGCTATTCGGTACAATCTTATGTTTTATTGCGAGCGCATATTGCACAGTTATTTCTGCACCAAAAAATAAAATGAGACACGTATAGTTAACCCAAAGTAAAATGAGGACCACAGATGCGGCACCGCCATAAACCGAAGCGGGATTACCTTGTGTAAAATAATAGCCCAAAGCATATTCTCCAATTAAAAATAAAACTGCCGTAATACTGGCGCCCAGAATTGTGGTTTTATAGGACATA
>CAXBEL010000135.1:0-12182 GCA_963974735.1 uncultured Flavobacteriaceae bacterium
CCCAGAACTTGCACTTTTTGCCAAGTTCTTAGATTCTTTATCAATATCAGTTTCTGAAATTTCCTGCGCACGAATTACTGTTTGTTCGAAATCCTCCAATACTAAAATGCCTTCACCAGCTTCCTCCATAAGAATTCTATCGAGCAAAACCTCTTCGGCTTGAGGCCTAAACTCCGAAACGTACTCTGGATCATCCTGAATGTAATAACCCAATAATGGTAACAATTGAGTAATTAAAATTATTACCCCAATAGCAGTCATAAAACCAGATACCACCGGGTAAGGTATATATTTAATATATTTTCCCAGTTGCAGTATTCCCAGCACTATTTGCAATAGACCCGCCAATATAAAAACCATTAAAATGTATGGAAGTGCATTGCCTACATCGCCATCATTAGCAGCTACAATCCCCGCAATCACCACCATAGACACTGCTGTCATTGGTGCTGTAGGCCCAGAAATCTGAGTGTTTGTACCTCCAAATAAGGAAGCAAAAAACCCAATAAAAATAGCTCCATAAAGTCCTGCATCTGGTCCTAATCCCGACTGCACCCCAAATGCAAGAGCTAAGGGCAAAGCCACAATACCAGCTGTTATACCGCCAAATAAATCTCCTCTAATATGCTTAAATACATTCTTCATACTTTATAAAAGTTTTACTCTTCCTGAAGAAATCTCATAGACTCCACCAACTATTTTTATTTCGCCATTATCTTCCATTTCTTTTAGAATAGGACTATTTTCTCTAATTCTATCTACAGTAAGTTTGACATTGTTTTTAACAACGCCAGAAACAAATTCAGTATTTTTTGAATTACGCTCACGATCTGTTTTAGTACTATCAACCGCTGGCTTAATGTTGCTCAACAAGTGTGTAGTGTTTCCTAAATTTACATCATCTCAAGCTGCTCTAACAGCACCACAAGACTCATGACCAAGTACAAGCACCAGCTTACTTACAACCGGCAACCTTGCAAGAGTATTCCATACTCCCTAAAATATCATTATTTTCAAAATTTACAGCAACACGGGCAACAAAAAGATCCCCCAATCCCTGATCAAAAACTTTTCTACTGGCACACGTGAATCTATACATCCCAAAACAACGGCCTTAGGCCACCGCCCTTCTTTTGTGTCTCTTATTTGAGCCGAGTAATCCCGGGCAAGCATATTTTGATTGATAAAACGCTCATTACCTTCCATCAGATCCTTTAACACAGTATCTGGGCTTAATCCTTCCTGTATTTCTTTATTAATAGCTGAAGTAATCATAATTAATTTGGTTTTAAACAATAATGATGGCATAAGGTGCTTCCCAAAGCCTATTAAAAATCTGATAAAAACTGAAATTAATTATGCGCTGCGAGGAGGTGGGGAGACGGGATCTAGGTAAACGATTAAGGCAAAATAATTATAACCATTAGGAGTAAGTTGTTCTTCAACATCTTCTAAAAATGCTATAGAAAAATCCTCTTTAGGGACAAATTTTTCAAAATTCAACTTACTATCAGGCGCATATTCTTCCTCTACAAAAGATGCGGCAACAACATCATTATCGCTCTGCACTAAATTAATAAGTGGAGGAGTTAGCAAAAAGCCAACAAATAAAATAAGAAAAAAGTAAACTTTTGCCTTCAAATAATATGATCTTTCCAGAATTACAAAACTACTGGAAATCTATTGCTTACGTGTTAAGATTGTAATAAATCTAAAGTTCTTTTATATCTGTAGTCGGAATCCAGCCTTCTTTGCCATCTGCAAGACGTATTCGCTTCCATTCTTCTGTCTCTTCCAGCACTTTTACCTTGGTTCCTTCGTGAAGCACAAAAGCTTCTTCACTTCTAAAGTTAGGTTCGCTTTTGGTTTGTGCCTCTGCAGAAAAAACAATGGCAGAACGCGTTTGTTTAGCATTCATCTGGGATTGAAACGCCATTGCAAGCCCTCCTAAACCAAGAGCTAATGCAACAAAAGACGTGATAAAAAGCAACCTTTTTTTAAGTGTTGTAAAAACAAAGTAATAGGCTATAAAAGACACCATAAACAACAAGATCAGTACAACGGCGAAAACCGCCCAACCATCTGTTGTGAACAAACTTAATGCAGAATTGTACCACTTTTTAAAAGTGTTCTGTGGCAGTGGTGTTATGGCATCTACAGTCATATTCTGAGCAAAACTCAAATTATTTTTTATATCGGCATCATTAGGTTTTAGCAAAAGGGCTTTTTCATAATTATAAACGCTGGGAGCAACTCTATTTAATTTATAATAGGAATTTGCCAAGTTGTAATACAAGGAAGCGGAAACATTTCCAGACTCAACTACCTTTTCATAGTTGGTGACAGCCTCCTGATAATTGCCCTGTGCATAATCTTCATTGCCCTGTTGAAATAATTCTTCAGGAGTCTGGGAATAAGTAAGACTACAGCAAAATAATACTATAAAAAAAGGTTTAAAACCGATAACTATATTTTCTAAAATCGTCTTCATAACTGTTTATCCATTTCAGAAATTGTACGGGAAGCTTTTTCATAATCCTGCTTCATTGTTTCACTACTCGCTGGAGTATAGCGGGCAAATTCACAATTTTCCAGCAGGCCAATGAACTCTTTTGTTGTAGATTCTTCAACGCCTCGCTCTTTGAGCAGAATTTTTATTCTATCCTTACTCATATCACTGGTCTGGATATTCAATTTTGCCTTTAAATAATTATGTAATGATTTTCCCAGAGCAAGATAAAACTGTTTGTGGTCGCCCAAATTTTTCTTGGCTTCGCCTAAATATTTTCTCGCTAGTTTATCGGCTTTACGCAGGCGATTACCTTTAACATCATTTTGATAAGCTTTTCTTTTACGACCCAGAAATATAAAAAGCGGAATTATTAAAATAGGACTTGCCATTAAGGACCAAAAGGCAGTTGACCCAAAAAACGAATCTTTCTCAATAGGTTCTAAATCAGCATCAGATTTTATATACTTAAATTGATCTCCGGCAATAAAAGGTGCCTTACCTATCGCACTGTCTTGAGAATTCTGCGCTACAGCAGGTCCATTCTCTACGTCTATAATAATCTCATCAGAGGTTATAGTCTGATACTGTTCTGTTCTGGGATCAAAATAAGAGAATGATATAGGCGGAATGGGATATTTACCTTTACTCTGTGGCACTACAGTATAACGATCTGCAGTTTTACCACTCATCCCGTTTAAATTTGTGCGTACATCCTGTTCATTCTGTGGCTCGTAAACCTCTAGCGAGCTTGGAAGATTTGGTTTGGGCAACTTAAATAGCTTAAGGTTACCATTCCCTTTTGCTTCAATTTCAAGATCAAGAGCTTCTGAAGCGTCTAAAGCTGTTTTACTTGCACTAACGGTAAAATCAAATTTGCCCACGGCTCCATTAAAATCAGCTGGCTTTCCGGTTGTGGGCAAATCTTTTACATTAATCTTTCTATTGTTTGCCGCTACAGTAATTTGTGCTGGACGGGTAATTCTACCTCCAAATATATCCCGGCGCTCTGTAGGTACTTCTACATTTAAATTTAATGCTAATGGTTCTATAGTAAGTTCTCCCGTTTTCTGCGGATAAAGCACTGTACGGCGAAGTACTACATATCGATAGGATTCCCCATTATACTCACCATCATAAATTTTCCACTGTTTCTCATCTATACTCTGACTCCAGAAATTTGCAAATTTTGGCGCATCAATCTCATTCCATCCATTTACTGCAGTTTCACGCGAAACGTACAGCTTATAAACTACAGTGATAGCTTCGTTTAAAAAAGGATCTGTTTTAGAGACTTCGGCCACCAAATGGACGTTCTCTGAGGCTACATATTCTGCGTTATTGCCATCTTTAGGTTTATCTACAGCTGCAGTAATTTCAACTTCTAAAGGAAGTGTTTTATAAATCTCATCATCTATTGTGATTTCCGCTTGACCTATGCTTAAAGTGCCTGTTGTTTTTGGTGCAAGAAAATAAGAAAATACTTTAGAGAAACTACTCTTGCCGTTAACCCATTGCCTACTCACAGATTGGTTAGGGCCTCCTACAACGGTAAATCCTTGAAAACTGGGCGGTCTAAAATTATCTCCGTCCTGATTCATCTCAAAATCTACACGAAGTCGTTCATTTACCCCAAGTTTTTTCTTGCTTGCTGTGGCATCAAATTTAACCTGTGCCCACGTTGTAAACCCGGTAAAAATAAGAACCAGCAAAAATACGTGCTTCATCTTCATCTTATCATCTGTATTTTAGGGTGGTGCAATAAATTCTGCCTACCAGTCTTTTTCTGTTTTAACTTTTGCACCCTTAACTTTTTGAGCGTTTATTTTATCCTGAACTTTGTTTTCTTCATTTTTCATAGCTTCCAATAAGGAGACAGTTGCCCTTTCCCTGCTTGAGGTTGTTGTTGCTCTTGTTGCTCATCTCCCTGATCCTTGTTATCCCCTTGCTCATCTTTAGGTTTGCCATCTTCATCCTTCTTCTCATCTCCATCTTCTTTTTTCTCGTCCCCTTTATCATCAGATTCTTTAGGCTTGCCATCATCGCTCTCCTTCTCGTCTCCTTCTCCCTCATTGTCCTTTTTATCTTGATTGTCCTGATCCTGTTTGTCGTTTTGATCTTTATTCTGATCATCACCGCCACCACCATTTTTCTCATCTTCTTTTTTAGCCAAAGCTAAATTGTATCGAGTTTCATCATCGGTAGGATCATTGCGAAGGGCATTTTTATAAGCCTCAACTGCTTTTTTAAAATCCTTTTGTTGATAAAAAGCGTTTCCTAAATTATGAAAAGCTTGATGCTTTTCTTCTTTAGTCTGTGCTACTTCTGCTGCCTGCAAATAGCGAGACATGCCTTCAGCGTATTTCTCATTGCGGTAATAATTATTCCCCATATTATACTTTGCTGGCATGTTAGCAGGATCCTTGGCAACTGCTTGTCTATACGAAGTTTCAGCTAAAGCAAATTCTTTTTCATCCAACTGGTCATTCCCTTCTGCTACAAATTCCCGAGCTTCTGCAAGTGCCGGATCTTCTTTAGTAGAATTGTCTTCTTGTGCAAAAGCAGTAAAACCTAAGAATAAGAACAAGGCGCAGAATCCAAGTTTTGACAACACTGTATGTTTAATATATGAACCTTTCATTTATCTAAACTTTATCTTTATTCTCATTAAAGAGATTTAACTTTCTTACCCACGCAGTTTTGCGTTCTAAAAGAAAAACATCCAGAAACAACAAGAATAATGCCGCACCAACAAACCACTGAAATTGATCTTTAAAATCTGCAAATTGCTTGGCTTCAAATTCCTTTTTATCCATCTGATTAAGGCTATTATGAATAGCCTCTACCACTTCTGAAGTACTGTTGCCATTAATATACTCGCCATTTGCTTCCTCTGCAATTTCCTGGAGCGTCTCTGCATTTAATCTGGTAATAACTGTCTCACCATCCTGATCCTTTTTAAAAGATTGAACAACCCCATTACGCTTCAGCGGTATAGGACCTCCTTTTTCGGTTCCTACGCCAATAGTAAAAATACGAATACCTTCTTCATTTGCAGATTCTGCAATTTCGGCCGCATCTCCTGCATGATCTTCGCCATCTGAAATAATTATTAGAACCCGATTGGTCTGCTCTTCATCATTATAAAAGGTTTTTGCAAGATCAATAGCTTCACGAATAGCCGTCCCTTGACTGGAAAGCATATCTGTATTCATCGAGCTTAAGAACATCTTTGCGCTGCTATAATCTGTCGTAATAGGAAGTTGTGGAAATGCACTTCCCGCATAAGCTATAATACCTACTCGATCACTCCCAAGGTTATTTATAATCTGCGTTACGAGTTGTTTTGCCTTTTCTATGCGATTAGGAGCGATATCTTCTGCAAGCATACTTTTAGAAACATCTACCGCAAAAACAACATCAACCCCTTCACGCTTTACAGTTTCTAATTTTGTGCCAATTTTTGGATTTACCAGCCCCATAACCATAAAGGCGATAGCTAGACAAATGACTATAATCTTAAAAACAGGTTTGAAATTAGAGCGCTGTGGCGTAAGTTTTTGAAGAAGTTCCCGGTTAGCGAATTTATTCTGGGTTTTTCGCTTCCAAATAAGTAATATAAAGAAAAGTAAAAGCACTGCCGGTATTACCAGCATTAACCAAAACCATATCTTCTCTTCAAATAAATACATGTTTTTTTGCTTAAACTTTAATTACACAAAACTTCTAAATAACGTAAATCGCAGCAAAATCTCTACCAAAAGCAATATGCCTGCCAGTATGACCAACGGCCGGTATTTTTCTTCATAATTGGTAAATTTAAACTCTTCAACATCAGTTTTTTCAAGCTTATTTATTTCATCATAAATATCTTCAAGCTTCTTGTTATTTGTTGCCCTAAAATATAATCCGCCAGTTCCGTCTGCAATTTGCTGAAGTAGTTCTTCATCAATTTCAACCTGAATGTTGCCATATTGAAAACCGCCATCTGGACGCAATGCAATAGGCGAAAGTGCCATCCCATTAGTTCCTATACCTATTGTATAAACTTTAATCCCAAATTCTTTTGCCAATTCACTAGCAGTTATGGGTTCAATAAAGCCTGCATTGTTTACCCCATCTGTCATTAAGATAATAACTTTACTCTTTGCTTTACTGTCCTTAAGTCTATTAACTGATGTGGCAAGTCCCATACCTATTGCTGTACCACCTTCTATGATATTGTTGTATTTAATATCTTTTAAAGAGCTTAATACAATGCTTTTATCACTCGTAATAGGTGTGCGCGTATAGCTTTCTCCCGCATACTCTACCAGCCCTATACGGTCGTTAGGCCGCTCTCTTATAAATTGAGACGCCACGTCCTTTAAAGCTTCAAGCCTATTAGGCCGTAAATCTTTTGCAAGCATACTGGCCGAAACATCTGTCGCAATAACAATATCGATCCCTCGAGTAGTTTTAGTGCGTGTCGAAACATCTACTGTACGCGGTCTTGCTAGAGCAGTAATTAAAAAAGCTAATGCGAGAAGTCGCAATACAAGTAGTAAAGGGCGCATTTTAGCTAAAAAGCCGCTGCCTGTTTTAAAACCTTTTAGACTGGATATTTTTACCTGGGCAGTAATTTTATTATGTTGCCATATATACCATCCTATGGCTAACGGAAGCAATAGTAGCAGCCAAAAGAACTGCGGTTGTAAAAATTCAAAATTCTCAAACATTAGTTTTCAGGTTTTTGAAGTTCTACTGAATTTATAATACGATCAGCTATTTCCTGCGCGTATTTGTCATCTTTGCGCCAGGAAACCAAGATCTGTTGCACTACGCCTGGAGCTGTGAATGACAACATCACATACTCTCCCTGATTAAATTCATTAGGGTTTCCTTCTTCAGGAAATTCTCCTGTACCAAAGGTTTTTAAACCTTCTGAACCATTAGGCGTTGTATATTTCTCATTTTTAACCAATAGGTTTTTCACACCTTTACTTTCGGCAGACTGCATCATACCATCTACAGATTTTTCAAGATCTGCTTCTTGCTTACCTGCATAACGCACGTTAGTGACTATAATGTTGAGTCTGTCAATAAAACTTCCATAAGAAAAGGCGTTTACTTCCATCTGGCCCTGCATTTCTGTGGGTAGAGGATAGTCAACACGTTTAAGAACTTTAGGGGTGGAAACCGTTACAGGCGGAAAGCCATATTCACTACGTATCCAGTCCCCTTCTAATAATTCTTTTGATGGGTGGCCTATATACGTGTCTTTTACATAATCAAAACCTTTAGTAGCAATAAGTATTCCGGCAGCGAGAATTAGAATCCCTAGAACTCCAAAAATACTCGTTAAAACCAGTTTGCGTTTTCGCTTTCTCGCTACTGCTTCGCGATATTCTTTGTCGCGCATCAATTCTTCCAGTGTAGGCTCAGGAAGCACCTCTTTAGTTTCTTTTACTACCTGCTCTACAGTAAGACGATCTGCCTCAGCTTGTCCCTCTTGTGGACTGATTCTTGCAAACTTAGTAAGGTCAGCAGTTTTTAGAACGTGCTCCAGCTTTTGGATGGTCTCCTTGCTAAAATCTACATGACCACTCTCCTTTTCTAGATAAAGATGATCAATAAGTTCACTTGTGGTGCTTTCCATAGAGCGGTCATAAACCTCTTCATCCAGATAGCGACGCACTATATCTGTTAATCTGGAATAATAAGCCTTAGTGGTTGACTGCTCTGCATCTCTTCCTGGTGTTTTATATTCTTCATCCAGTTTTCTAAGTGAAGCCAATGCCTGGTCAAAAGGAGGCAATTTTTTTTCTGCTTCTGCTTTTTTTCTACTGCGTCTAATAGCCCAAAACAAAAAGGCGCCTATTACCAGCAATATCCCTACAATCCATAATACATACTCCAGGAATCTACTTTTACCGTGTTCTACCCCGATAACAGCTTTAATATCGTAAAGCCCTTGTTTTGTGGTATCAATTTGAACAGTAGCAACCTCTACTTGTAAAGAATCTGTAAGAAATTGTTGCTGATTGATGCTTACCCGTTGTTGCGGAATGGTATATACACCGCTATCAAATTGAGTCAACGCATATTTTTTAATCAGCTTTATTTTCGCTTCAGCAAAAGATGTGTCTGCTTTAAAAGACTCAATGGACTCGAGCGGGGAAAAAGTTTGTCCCTCTGGGAAGATAACAAGGTCTGTAGAATCTGTTATGACCTCAATCTCATAATTAATCTGCTCTCCTATTCTAATGCTGTCTTTATCTATCTTAGCATTCACTTCCTGACATAATGCTTGTAAATTAACAAGCACTACTAAGCATGCCAAGGCTGCAAAACGAACACCTTTATATTTATAGATAGATTTGGGATGGTTTATCTTTTGTCTATTCATTCTCCGTTATCCTCTCCTTTTAAAATAACCCAATAATTTTTTTACGTAACTCTCATCCGTGCGTACATCAATAACTCCTGCCCCGCTCTTTCTAAAGGTTTCCTGATAATAAGAAACCTTATCCTTATAGAATTTGGCGTAATTATTACGTACTTTTTTTGAGGTTGTATTTACCAGAAGTAATTCGCCGGTTTCCTCATCCTCCATCTGCACAACCCCCAGACTGGGAATCTCCTCTTCCCGCTGATCATAAATGCGAATACCTGTAATATCGTGACGGCCAGAAGCAATCTTCAGCGTGTCTTTATATCCTTCTGCAATAAAATCTGAAAGCACAAAAACAATAGCTTTTTTCTTCATCACATTGGACAAAAATTTTAAAGCCTGCGCTATGTCTGTTTTCTTACTTTTAGGCTTAAATTCCAATAATTCTCTAATAATCCGCAGTACGTGAGATTTACCTTTTTTAGGCGGAATATAAAGTTCGATTTCGTCTGAAAAAAGTATCAGACCTATCTTATCATTATTCTGTAGAGCAGAAAATGCGAGGGTGGCAGCAATTTCGGTTACAATTTCTGATTTAAACTGCTGATCGGTACCAAAGAATTCTGAACCACTCACATCTGCAATCAGCATTAAGGTAAGTTCCCGTTCCTCTTCAAAAACCTTGACATAAGGTTCGCTATACCGGGCAGTAACATTCCAGTCAATATTTCGCACATCATCGCCAAACTGATATTGGCGCACCTCACTAAATGTCATTCCGCGACCTTTAAAGGTAGAATGATATTCCCCACCAAAAATATGATCGGATAGACGACGCGTCTTTATCTCGATCTTACGTACTTTTTTTAATAGTTCTTTGGTATCCATTTCTTAAGTTAACAGTTGCCCAATGGCAGTTAACAGTCTTAATAAAAAACTCTTTGCGAGTTACACTGCTACTACAGACTTTAAGGTACCTCTATCTCGTTTACTATTTTATTGATGATTTCTTCGGTAGTCACGTTTTCTGCTTCGGCCTCATAGGTAATGCCTATACGATGGCGTAAAACATCGTGAACAACCGCGCGAACATCTTCTGGTATTACATAACCTCTACCTCTAATAAACGCAAAACACTTTGAAGCTGTGGCTAAATTAATACTACCCCTAGGAGATGCTCCAAAACTGATTAAAGGTTTTAGATCTGCCAGCTTGAAGTTTTCTGGATAACGTGTTGCAAAAACAATATCAAGTATATATTTTTCAATCTTTTCATCCATATAAACCTCACGCACTGCAGACTGCGCCCTAATAATCTGCTCAACAGAAACTACCGGGTTTACTTTTTCATAAGTTCCCTTTAGATTTTGTCTAATGATCAGCTGTTCTTCTGCCTGTTTAGGATAATCTATTACTGTCTTAAGCATAAAACGGTCAACCTGCGCTTCAGGTAACGGGTAAGTACCTTCTTGTTCAACAGGGTTCTGTGTTGCCATTACAAGAAAAGGTGAATCAAGTATAAAAGTTTCATCACCTATGGTCACCTGTCTTTCCTGCATCGCCTCAAGCAATGCACTCTGTACTTTGGCCGGTGCCCTGTTGATCTCATCTGCCAAAACAAAATTGGCAAAAATGGGTCCTTTTTTAATACTGAAATCATTCAGCTTCATATTGTAGATCAATGTACCTACAACATCTGCCGGCAAAAGATCTGGCGTAAATTGGATTCTGCTAAAAGAACCGTGAACTGCTTTAGAAAGTGTATTTATGGCGAGTGTCTTTGCTAAACCGGGGACCCCTTCCAGTAAGATATGGCCTCGGCCTAAGAGACCTATGAGCAGACGCTCAACCATATGTTTTTGTCCCACAATGACCTTATTTATTTCTAAGGTCAATATTTTTACAAAGGCACTTTCTTTTTCTATTTTCTCATTAATGGCTCCAATGTCAACTGTGCTATTGGTTTCTTCCATGATTAATCAGGTTATTTTGTGCGTTTAACAACTGTGCAATGTTCAATTTTATTGCTGAACCTGTTGTTAACAATAGGTTAAATAAATCTTTAATAACAAGGGTTTAAGCGGGTTTTACTAATTTCAGAACAAGAAATTGACAAGAATGAAATTTAAAAAATGCTATTCTATTTTTCAAAGGTCTTTCAAGCCCATACTTCTTGGAAGCGCCAAGGTAAAAAACTTACCTTAATTAAAAAACCCACATTACATAGACGACTTCTAAAAAAATATGTTGCAAAGAAAAATGCAAAAAGAATTATTTCTTGTTAAGATCATCCTACACGAATTACAGATAAGTATAACTACTCATTTTCAAAAAAATAGAAATGAAGAACAAAACAGCCCTAGTTACCGGTGCAAGTAGTGGAATAGGAAAAGCTACAGCCCGTGAATTTGCGAAAAACAATATTAATCTGGTTATCTGCGGAAGAAGACTGGATCGACTTAAAGAACTAAAAGAAGAATTAGATGATGATGTGGAAGTTCATATTCTTAATTTTGATATCCGCGATAAAAAAGCCCTATCAGATAGTATTAATAGTATCCCTGAAGAATTTAAACCTATTGACATACTTATAAACAATGCAGGTAATGCACACGGTTTAGACCCAATACAAGATGGTGACACAGAAGACTGGGACGCAATGATTGATATAAATGTGAAAGGTCTTTTATATATGAGTAAAGCGATAATGCCGGAAATGATATCCAATAATTCTGGTCATATCATCAATATTGGTTCTACCGCAGGAAAAGAGGTTTATCCTAACGGAAATGTCTATTGTGCAAGCAAACATGCCGTTGACGCAATTAATCAAGGGATGCGCCTGGATCTAAACAAATACAATATACGCGTGGGAGCTATTAACCCTGGCATGGTTGCAACAGAATTTAGTGAAGTCCGCTTTAAGGGAGATACTGAAAAAGCTGAAAAAGTATATCAAGGTTTTAAGCCACTGCAAGCTTCTGATGTCGCAGAAATTATCTACTTTGTTGTCTCCAGACCCAATCATGTAAATATTGCTGATCTGGTAGTTATGAGTACAGATCAAGCCAGCAGCACGATTGTAAACAAATCCTAAAATCAATTCAGTTTTTAAATCGTGATCAATAAACGCTTACTTATTAAAAACCTACTTGCTCATAATGATGAGAACAGTTTTTATGATAAAAAGCGAAAAATAGATATAGGAAGCAGAGAAGGGAAGGCTAAATTTTTAAAGCACATCTGTGCCCTTTCTAATTCTAATCCCAACAATAACAGTTTTATAGTAATAGGTGTAGA
>CAXBEL010000136.1:0-12085 GCA_963974735.1 uncultured Flavobacteriaceae bacterium
TATTTTAAATACTTAAAAAAAGACATCCTATGGGAATGAAACTTTCACATTTTAATTTTGACTTGCCTAAAGAATTATTGGCAGAATATCCTGCAGAAAATAGGGATGAAGCCAGACTTATGGTTCTCAATCGCAAGGATCAAACCATTGAGCACAAAAAATTTAAAGATTTAATAGATTATTTTGAGCCTAGTGATGTGATGGTTCTTAACAATACAAAAGTTTTCCCAGCTCGTCTTTATGGTAATAAAGAAAAGACAGGTGCTCGTATAGAAGTTTTTCTTTTAAGAGAATTAAATTCTGAGACTCGTCTTTGGGATGTACTTGTAGATCCTGCACGTAAAATAAGAATAGGAAATAAATTATACTTTGGTGATGACGAGAGTCTTGTAGCTGAGGTTATTGATAATACAACTTCTAGAGGAAGAACTTTGAGGTTTTTATATGATGGTTCTTATGAAGAATTCAGAAATAAACTTACTGAGTTGGGAGAAACTCCACTTCCTAAATATATAAAAAGAGATGTAGAGCCAGATGACGCAGATCGTTATCAAACTATTTATGCAAAAGAAGAAGGAGCTGTTGCAGCACCTACTGCTGGATTACACTTTAGTAAGCATCTTTTAAAGCGTTTGGAAATTAAGGGTGTTGATTTTGCAGAAGTTACACTTCACGTAGGATTAGGGACTTTTAGTCCAGTTGAGGTAGAGGATCTTTCTAAGCACAAAATGGATAGTGAAGAAGCATATATATCTAATACTGCAACTACAACTATTAATAAAGCTATAGGTGAGAAAAGAAGAATTTGTGCAGTGGGTACTACCGTTATGCGTGTATTGGAAACTGCAGTAAGTTCAAATCATACGCTTAACGAATTTGGTGGATGGACAAACAAGTTCATTTTCCCTCCATACGATTTTAGTATTGCTAACTGTATGATTACAAACTTTCATACTCCTAAATCTACGCTTCTTATGATGGTGTCTGCTTTTGCAGGGCACGATTTTATTAAGAGAGCTTATGAGGAAGCTATAAAAGAAGAATATAAGTTTTATACATACGGTGACGCTATGTTGATTTTATAATTGATACCTTTCAATTAATATAAGGTCCTCGTCTTTTTAGGCGGGGATTTTTTATGTTTCAGATTAATGATTTAATAGAGAAACGTTTATAGTCAAGTGTAGGAATAATGTCTATCGAAAAATGGTAACTTTGCGGCGTGATAGAAACTAAGAAAGATATAAGAGCATTAACTCGGGAAGAATTACGTGATTTTTTTGTCACTCAAGGCGATGCTGCTTTTAGAGGTAATCAGGTTTATGAATGGTTATGGACTAAAGGAGCGCATACCTTTGATGATATGACAAACCTATCAAAGCAAACCAGAGCTTTTCTAGATGAGCATTTTGTAATCAACCACATTAAGGTAGATACGATGCAGCGTAGCAATGATGGCACTATTAAAAATGGAGTAAAATTACATGATAACCTCATTGTTGAGTCCGTTTTAATCCCTACTAATTCCCGCACAACGGCTTGTGTATCTTCACAAGTAGGTTGTTCTTTAAATTGCAAATTCTGTGCAACTGCACGTCTTAAACGCATGCGAAATTTAAACCCTGATGAAATTTTTGATCAGGTAGTTGCAATAGACAGACAAAGCCGCTTCTACTATAATAGGCCATTGTCTAATATTGTTTTTATGGGAATGGGTGAGCCTTTAATGAATTATAAAAATGTCATTAAGGCTATTGATAAAATCACCGCGCCAGACGGTTTAGGAATGTCTCCTAAGCGTATAACAGTTTCAACATCTGGTGTTCCTAAAATAATTAAGAAAATGGCAGATGAAGAGGTTAAATTTAATCTTGCCGTTTCCTTACATTCTGCATTAGACGAGGTGCGTACAGATATAATGCCTTTTAATGAGCAAATGCCACTTCAGGAATTAAAAGAGGCCTTGCAGTATTGGTATGCTAAAACTCAGAAAAGAATAACTTACGAATATGTAATTTGGGAAGGAATCAACGATCGTGATGTTGATATTGAGGCGCTCATCGATTTTTGCCTGGCCGTACCCAGTAAGGTTAATTTAATTGAATATAATCCTATTGATGATGGGAAGTTTCAACAAGCAAATCCGGCTGTTATAGACAGATATGTTTCTAAACTGGAGTCTAAGGGAATTACCGTTACGGTTAGACGTTCACGTGGTAAGGATATAGACGCAGCCTGTGGGCAGCTTGCCAATAAGAGCTAATTCACACCTTTCTTAGTGTTAATATGTAGTTCTCATATTTAGAGAATTTTGAATCATTAAACTATAGTAAATTAACATTTTCCCATTTTAGGTTATATTTACTTCCCGTATGAAAACCGTAGAGCAGATTAAGCGACCTATCGCACACGAGATGGAACTTTTTGAGCAAAAGTTTTCACTCTCTATGAAATCCAAAGTCCCACTTCTTAATCGCATAACCCACTATATAGTTAATAGAAAAGGGAAGCAGATGCGTCCCATGTTTGTTTTTTTGGTTGCAAAAATGCTTGGTGGCGAGCGTGTGAATGACCGAACGTACAGAGGAGCATCTGTTATAGAACTTATTCATACAGCTACTTTGGTCCACGACGATGTAGTGGATGAAAGTTATAGGCGGCGTGGTTTCTTTTCACTTAATGCTTTATGGAAAAATAAAATCGCCGTTCTCGTTGGGGATTTTCTGCTTTCTAAAGGTCTCTTACTTTCCATAGATAATGGTGATTTTGATTTGCTTGAAATAATATCTGTAGCGGTTAGGGAAATGAGTGAGGGTGAATTACTTCAGATTGAAAAAGCCCGTAAACTCGATATTACTGAAGAAATTTACTTTGAAATAATTCGGCAGAAAACGGCAACGCTTATTGCGGCCTGTTGTGCAATGGGGGCTGCTGCCGTTCACGCACAAAATGATGTGGAGAAAATGCGAAAGTTTGGTGAATTAATTGGCCTTGCTTTTCAAATAAAGGATGATCTCTTTGATTATGGCTCAGAAAAAATAGGTAAGCCAACGGGGATCGACATTAAGGAACAAAAAATGACCCTGCCGTTAATTTATGCTGTAAATAACAGTACTCCAAAAGAGAAGGCTTGGCTTATAAACTCTGTAAAGAATCACAACAAGGACAAAAAAAGAGTTAAGGAAGTTATTGATTATGTAAAATCAAACGGAGGTCTTGATTATGCGGTGACTAAAATGAAAGCGTTACAACAGGAAGCTCTTGTTTTGCTCGGTGAATACCCTGCTTCAGAATACCGGGATTCTCTGGAGTTGATGGTAAATTATGTAATTGACCGAAAAAAATAATTTCTAGTTGTAACTTTTATTTGAGTTGAACTGGCTTTATTTCAGCCACTTCAATAAAACTTCGTTATTTTCCCATATTAATTTTACAGAAATATTTTTTCTTTTTAGACCTTCAGGCAACCATTCTGAAATAATCTGCGTCTATATAGTAGAATGTGTTTTTAAAACCTGTAACGTGTGAAAGTCATACCCTTTTTTAGAAATGAAAAACAGCTTATTAAAAAAGCTGTAAAAAAAGACAGGGAAGCGCAAAAAGCCCTTTACGATCTGCATGCTCCTAAGATGCTAAGTATATGTAGGCAGTATATTTCAGATCTACAAAAAGCTGAAGAGGCGATGTGCAATGGTTTTCTAAAGGTTTTTAAAAATCTTGAGCAGTTTAGAGAAGAGGGAAGTTTTGAAGGTTGGATAAGGCGTATTATGGTAAGAGAGTCCATTTCTTATTTAAGAGCCGAAAGTAAGATTCAATTTTCAGATTATGAACTGGATAAAACTACCGAAAGTTACAACAATGTGGATAGCACTCTAGAAGCCGAGCATATACAGCAGCTAATAGATAATCTCCCTGAAGGATACCGGGTTGTTTTTGTAATGTATGCGATAGAAGGATATAAACACAGCGAGATTGCAGACATACTTAATATAAATGAAGGTACTTCAAAATCTCAATTGTTTAAAGCAAGAAAAATGCTCCAGCAGAAATTAATTGAATCTAATAATTACCAGTATGGCACCGATAAAGTTTGATGAGAATATAAAAGAGAAGCTGGATGCCAGAAGGATAAAGCCATCTTCTCAAGCATGGGAACGTATTGAGCAGGAATTGGAAATGCCTGTTAAGAGAAGTACAAACAGAAAAATAATTGGTTGGATTGCTTTGGCCGCTTGTTTTGCAGGAATATTAATTATTGCCGGAAGCCTATTTTTTAGAACTGAGAATTCTAATGAGCCTGCTCTGGTAGAAACATCAAAAGAATTAAAAGAAACAGCTCCAATTCAGAGGGAAAAGGAGAATGATTTACCCGAAATCGAAAACAAAAAAGAGCTTTTGGTTCAAGAAGAATTAAAACCTAAGCCTACTCAATTCGTTGAGCCACAACAGGAAATTCTTCAAAATTCAGAAACAGAGCAAAAACTTGCTGACGCAAATCAGAAAGAGGAGGTGATTGAAGAGAACACGGATTTTAAAAAGTCAATTGATAAGAAAATAGATGAGCTGGTTGCCCAAGTAGATTCTATCGAATCAAAGAATAAAAGTGTAACTGATGCTGAAATAGATGCATTGCTGGCTCAAGCGCAAAAGCAGGTAATAACAGAACGTATTTTTAATGAAAAGACAAAGCGAGTGGATGCGAACGCACTACTAATGGATGTGGAAGCAGAACTCGACAGGCCTTTGCAGGAAAAAGTATTTGAAGCACTTAAAGATGGGTTTTTAAAAGCCCGGGAAGCAATAGCAGATCGTAATAATTAAATCAATCTATTCTTAATAGATAATCATTCATCAATCAATCCTTGAGTGCCGCACCAAGAGGTGCGGTCGCTTAAGGAACTAAAAACAAACATCATGACAAGAATTATTTTAATCGCTATGTTAGCGACAGTGGGATTTTTTACCCAAAATGTAAATGCTCAAAAGGAATCTTTTAAGGAAAAAATAGAAAGTCTGGAAGAGCAAAAAGAGCAAGTGGTACAGCAAGAACGAGCCAAGCTAAAAGAAGAAGTCGAAAAAATTATTCAACAGCAGGAAGCTGGAGAAATCACAAATGCTCAGGCTGAAGTTTTAAAACGGGATGCAGCAGACAAGCGTGCTCGTAACATTGAAGATCAATTAGCAATTATAGATAGCCAGATCGATTTATATAAAAGAAATCAGAAAGACTTTGAAGAAGAAGATTCAGGATTATCCATCCATATTTTTGGTAAAAACAAAACCTTTAGATGGAATGATTACGATGATAATGATTATGAGAAAACGGTTGTTTATGATAGAAAAACCTACTCCCAACTTGTAGTTGCCATCGGTCTTAATAATGCTATAATAGAAGGCGAATCTTTAGAGGATTCACCTTATAAAATAGGTGGTAGTCGCTTTTTTGAGCTGGGATGGGCGTGGAAGACACGTGTCTTTGAGAATTCCAATTGGTTAAGGGTTAAATACGGTTTTTCTTTTCAATTTAATGGATTAAAGCTTGATGATAATAAGTACTATGTAGAGCAGGGAGATCAGACTGTGTTAACCACTTATCCCTTACACCTGGATAAGGCAAAGTTAAGAATGGATCACCTTGTTTTTCCCCTACATTTTGAAATAGGGCCTTCAAAAAAGATTGAGAAGGAAGATTATTTTAGATATTCAACCATCAACAAATTCAAATTTGGCTTTGGAGGATATGCCGGATTAAACTTATTGACCATTCAAAAACTAAAATACGAAGAGAATGGATCTGACAAAAAAGATAAGTTTAAAACCAATTATAACACTAACAATTTTATTTATGGTTTAAGCACTTATGTTGCTTGGGGAAGTACAGCTTTATATGTAAAATATGATCTCAATACCATATTTAAAGATAACCCGACAGAGCAAAGAAATATTTCAGTAGGTCTTCGTTTTGATATGGAATAATAACCATCAATTTTTAGAGAAGGGTTCTGTGTTTGCAGAGCCCTTTTCTTTTTTATAATTTCTCTAGCTAGGTTTTAAAATAACGTCTAGACCGTTGCTTTAAAAAAAGTTATTTTTGTGAAATAATAAATCTTCAAAAGTTGATTGCAAAAACCACCATAGACCAAGTATTTGAGACCGCCCGCGTGGAGGAGGTAATTGGTGATTTTGTACAATTAAAAAAGTCTGGTAGCAACTTTAAGGGTCTTAGTCCTTTTAGTGATGAGCGCACACCCAGTTTTATGGTCTCGCCTGTAAAACAGATTTGGAAAGATTTTTCTAGCGGAAAAGGGGGCAATGCAGTTGCTTTCTTAATGGAGCATGAACATTTTACGTATCCTGAAGCTATTAAATATCTTGCTAAAAAGTATAATATAGAGATTGAAGAAACGGAGCAGACAGATGAGCAAAAACAGCTGGCAGATGAGCGTGAAAGCCTGTATGTGGTCAGTGAGTTTGCAAAGGATTATTTTCACAATACCCTATTAAATTCAGAAAGCGGGAAAGCAATTGGCCTCACTTATTTTAAAGAGCGAGGGTTTACAGCAGAAACTATAGAAAAGTTTCAGTTGGGCTATTGTACAGATAGCTGGGATGCATTTACAAGCGAAGCTTTACGAAAAGGCTATAAACTGGAATTTCTTGAAAAAACCGGATTGACCATTGTTAAGGAAGAGAAGCAGTTTGACCGTTTTAAAGGAAGAGTTATGTTTCCTATTCAATCCCTTTCTGGTAGAATTTTGGGATTTGGCGGTCGTATTCTTTCCAATGATAAAAAGGCTGCAAAATATTTAAATAGCCCAGAGAGTGATATCTATCATAAAAGTAAAGTTCTTTATGGTATTTATCATGCTAAACAATCTATTGCAAAAGAAGATAATTGCTATTTGGTAGAAGGCTATACAGATGTTATACAAATGCATCAATTGGGTATTGAGAATGTAGTTGCTTCTTCAGGAACTGCTCTTACGCCCGAGCAGATTAGACTTATAAATAGACTTACACCTAATATCACAGTACTTTTTGATGGCGATGCTGCAGGCCAGAGAGCTTCTTTACGCGGTATAGATTTGATTCTGGAACAGGGGATGAATGTTAAGGTATGTTCTTTTCCTCAAGGCGAGGATCCTGATAGTTTTTCGCGTAAGCATACTTTGACTGATGTGCAGGATTACCTTAATGATAATGCTAAGGATTTTATTCAATATAAGGCATCTTTGCTGGTAACAGAGGCTCAAGGTGATCCCGTGAAAAAAGCAGGCCTTATTCGGGATATGGTAGAAAGTATAGCGAAAATCCCTGATGTAATTAAAAGGGAGGTTTATGTGCAGGAGTGCGCTCGGATTATGGACATTAAGGAAAATGTACTTTTTAATACATTGGCCCAGATTCTGAGTAAAGGAAATACTGATTCCACACAAAATCAAAGACCACAGCAACCTAAACGCGAAATGCAGGTGGTAGAAAAGGAACCTACAGAGAAATTTAAACGTCAGTATGAGCTAGAACAGACGATTATAAAATTGTTGACCTTATATGCGAAAGATCCTGTACAATTTTTTGATGTGGTAATTGAGGAAGATAAAGAGGGAAATGTTTTAGAAAAAGAGGTAAAGCGGGAATTACTTATTTATGAAAAGATTTATCTTGATTTACAGGAAGATGAGGTAGAGTTTGCCAATGAAGATTTTAAAAGTATATACTATTTATTGATCGATCGATTAAATAGGGGAGGTGAGATAAGAGTTGATCAATGGAAGGAAGAATCGTTAATGAAGGAAACAGAAAAAGTGTCTTCTATTATCTTGGAAGTTGAGAAACACACGCTTCACAGGTGGGATTCTAAAGAAATATATGTAAAAAGTTTAAAGGATAATGCAGATATTGAAACAGTTCAAACCTTACTGAACCTAAGACACTATCTCATTCAAGGTAAAATGAACGAGTTGATGAAAACCGTGAAAGAGGGTAAATCGCCCTCCCTGCGTGAAGTGCTTGAAGATATTAAGGATTATAAGGATCTTGAGGTTATTATTGCCAAAAGAAGAAACCTTGTGATTATGCCTTACCTATAAATCTGAAGTCTGCAACAAACGAGCTTGCTTAATCAATTCTGCAAGACTGTTTGCATCCAGTTTTTTAAGTAAACGCGTTTTATAAGTACTTACTGTTTTTTCATTAATACTCAAGGTTTCAGCAATGTCTTTATTTCTATTACCTGAAGATAATAAGTTCAAAACCTCAATCTCACGACTCGATAATTTTTTATACTTATATGCCAGATTGTTACTGCTGGAAGTTTGGCTTTTAGAAAGCATTTCGGCGAGATCATCATTAATATAAATACCACCTTTACGTACTTGTTCTATAGCTTTTAAAATCACATCTATTCCAGATGATTTCCCCACATAACCCATCGCCCCAGCCTTGATGGAACTTAGCGCATACATTTCTTCTGGGTGAATACTGTAAATAAGGATTTTAATCCCAGGAAATTCCCTGCGAATCATTTTTATGGAAGAAAGACCTAAAAGATTGGGTAAGTCTATTTCCAGAATAAGGACATCTGGTACATTCCCAGCTAATTCTGTTAGGATATCTTCACCGTCTACTATAATGTTAGAAATGGTATAGTCGTAATCCCTTAAAATGTGATCTAATCCCTCTTTTATTATAGGGTGATGGTCTGCTATTATAAGGTTTGTCATTGCGGGTTAGGTAATATTATCGAGTAAATATATTACGTTTCAGTATAAAACCAACTTATTTCAAAGTATGTTCGATGTAAGAATTACTTTACGGGATGAATGTAGCTTTATTGCAGAATATCCGGAATTTCACACACAGGGATAGGAAGCATTTTATGCAGATTTGCTCTATTGAACCGGGTGTAAATTTCAAAAACCTGACGTTGCCTTTCTTTAAAATCTGCAGCAGTTTTACCTAATTCCGCCATTTTCATGGCCCATTCAAGTTCATCATAACTCGCGCCTATTTGATCCTCATCGCTGCGGTCATCTCCCCAGAGTCCATCAGTAGGTTTAGCTACTTGTATGCTTTGCGGCACTCCTAATTCTTTGGCAAGGGCAAAAACTTCAGATTTCATAAGATCTGCGATAGGACTAAGATCTACACCACCATCGCCATATTTTGTATAAAAACCTACACCAAAATCTTCTACTTTATTGCCAGTTCCTGCAACCAGATACTTGTGCATGCCCGCAAAATAATACAAGGTGCTCATTCGCAGTCGAGCACGGGTATTAGCGAGACTTAGATTAAGTTCGCCACTTTCTGAGGCTGCTGGCAAAGCAGTTTTAAAAGTTTCGAAAGTTTCGGTAAGATTCACGCGTACATCGCTCACATTTGCAAATCGTTTTTTAAGTTGAGCTATGTGTTCCTGAGCGCGGGTAATGTGGCTGGGAGGTTGGTGTATGGGCATTTCTATGCATAAGGTGCGCAGGCCGGTTTTTGCACAAAGAGTAGAAGTGGTGGCACTATCAATTCCTCCACTTATTCCTACTACAAAGCCATTCATATTTGATTTTGTAGCATAGTCTTTTAGCCAATTAACAATATGATCTATTACTTTTTCGGTTTGCATATACTCTTATTTTTATGATTTGTAAATAGTACCTTTGCCGCGCAAATTTTTTACGATGGTGAAAATACTAAAATTTAAAAATCCTGAATCTAAGAAGATCCTGTTTAGTGGATCTTTTTTCGGATTATTTTTATTATTGGTTTTCTCCCTATCCGCCTGCAAGGAAGATTCTCAACTAGAACAGGAAATTGCTGCTATTCCGGTTCATTTAAAAGTAGATCGTTTTGACCTTAAGTTAGGACAGGCAACTCCAGAGAGTCTTCCAAAGTTAATGAACGAATATCCTTATCTTTTTCCTCAACAATACGATAACCAATTTTGGAAAAATAAGATTAACGATACCCTACAGCAGGAACTCAATAGAGAGGTTAAAAATGAATTTCCCGATTTTGAAGAAGAACAGCAAGAATTAGAAGAGCTTTTTAAGCATATTAAATATTACTATCCCAACGCCCAAATTCCAAAAGTACTCACAGTTACTTCAAATGTGGATTATCGCAATAAGGTAATATTTGCAGACAGTTTACTTATAATTGCACTGGACACTTATTTAGGCCCAGATCATCATTTTTATACAGGTATTCAACGTTATTATGCCCAGAATTTCACAAGGGAGGAGATACCGGTAGATGCTGCTTCCGCGTTTGCTGAAAAGGTTGTACCACGCCCTAAAGATCGTAGGTTTATCGAAGAAGTGATTTATCACGGTAAACGTCTGTATTTAATGGAGCAGTTGCTTTCGCACTATTCAAAAAATAAAATTATATCCTATACTAAAGATCAATTTGACTGGGCGCAAAAAAATGAAGTAAATGTATGGACCTATTTTGTAGAAAAGCAATTGTTGTTTAGTACAGATAGCAAACTGTTGCAGCGCTTTATTAATCCGGGGCCTTTTTCCAAGTTTTATTTGGATTTTGACAGTGAATCTCCACCTAGAATAGGTCGTTATATGGGCTGGCAGATAGTTAAGTCTTATATGGAAAATACAAACACTCCTTTGCAGATGATGATACAGAAATCTGCAGATGAGATATTTAAAAATGCAAAATTTAAACCACGCAAGTAATGGCAAATACAATAAAGAGTGAGATTAAGATTAATGTAGAACTTGATAAAAACCGCGTTCCAGAATCCATAGCTTGGACCGCTCCAGATGGAGGGGTGAAAAATGAAGAGGCTAAGGCTATACTTCTTTCGCTATGGGACAGTGAGAAGCAAGAATCTGCCAGAATTGATTTATGGACTAAAGATATGCCTGTAGATGAAATGAAGTTGTTTTTTCATCAGACATTGGTGGGTATGAAACAAACTTTTCAACGTGCTACAGGAGATGATAAAATGGCTGCTACGATGCAGGATTTTTGCGATTATTTTGCTGAAAAATTAGAGCTTAAAAAGAAATAGATGTCAGAAAAGCTGATTTTTATTTATAATGCAGATTCAGGAAAATTGAATGCGTATATGGATAGTCTGCACAAGATATTTAAGCCTTCTACGTATCCCTGTAGCCTTTGCGATTTAACTTACGGAATCTTTAAAGAGAATAAAGATTGGAAACAATTTAGAGAGAATTCTGATTTAGAAATGGAATTCTATCATCTCGACGAATTTAAAACGGAATTTGGCTCTAAATTTTTAAGTAAATATAGTTTTCCCATTATCTTAATTACCAATCAAAATGATATGGATGTTCTTGTTTCAACCGAAGAGATGGATGGTTTAAAGTCTGCTGAAGAATTAATAGGGGTAATCTCAAAAAGAACTAAGCGTCCTTCATTTGATCATTAATCTGTGCTATATAATTTAATATTTCATCCCTTCCTGTAGTATTGGAAGCACTGCTGATGAAGTAATTGGGCATTTCCAACCAAGCTCCAGATAAAAGAGTAGCACGATAAGATTCAATATTGCGCTCTAGTGCCATAGGCTTTAACTTATCTGCCTTTGTGAATATTATAGAAAACGGAATTTGATGTTCCCCAAGATATTCCATAAACTCCAGATCAATAGGTTGAGGCTCATGACGACAGTCAACTAATACAAAAGCGGAGACAAGCTGTTCACGTTGCTCAAAATAATTGGTAATAAATTTTTGAAATTCTTTTTTTGCCTTTTTCGAAACACGCGCATAACCGTAGCCGGGTAAATCAACGAGATACCACTTTTTATTTATCAGAAAATGATTGATTAACTGGGTTTTTCCTGGACGCCCCGAGGTTTTTGCCAGACTTTTACGATCTGTAAGCATATTTATAAGAGAGGATTTCCCCACGTTTGAGCGCCCTATAAAGGCATATTCAGGCAATCTGTTCTGTGGACATTTTGCCACACTCGAGTTGCTTACTAGAAATTCTGCCGATTTAATTTGCACAGGAAAGCTCCTTTAAAAGTTACGTTTTTTAAGCCATTGATGAAGAATTTCGTTAAATTCTTCAGGCTTTTCCATCATCGCGGCATGGCCAC
>CAXBEL010000137.1:0-11994 GCA_963974735.1 uncultured Flavobacteriaceae bacterium
AGTCTCACATCCCCGTTTGCGGGCGTAGTTATAAATCCATTGAAAAACCTGTTTGCCTATACCCTTCCCTCTATATTCCGGATTAATGAAAACATGGTCTGGTTCACAAGTCTTCCCAGCATAATGACGTGTGGCAAACCACAACCCAAAAACACCTACTAAAACGTCATCCCAATACATACCATGACATTCATATCTGTGCTCAAACATTTCAGTAAATCGCTCAATTAAAATAGAATCCTCTTCCTTGTGATTCATCAATTCCTGTACAAGCGGTAAAAAGGTGTTAATATCCTCTTTAAAAAATCTTTTGACAATTAGATTGCCCATTATTTTCTTATTTTTATCTCTAAACAAAAGTATGGATTTAACTATTCAACATAAAGAAAACGATAGGCGTGGTGTCTTTTTAATCGAAAGCAAATCTGGTATTGTTTCTGAGCTCACATATTCTAAAAAAGACCAGAAAACTCTAATTATAGACCATACGGAAACCAAAATACCCGAAGAGGGAAAAGGGTATGCCAGCAAACTTGTTGCGCATACGGTTAAATATGCCCGTGACAAGGGTTATAAGATAGAACCGCTATGCCCTTTTGCAGAGGTTCAATTTGATAAGCATCCCGAATATAGAGATGTTCTCGCCTAATGCAGCCCATTATTAGTACTAAGCGCTTGTATTTGCGTGAATTCTCAACTAATGATATAGAAGATCTGTATGAATTAAATTCAGATTCTGAAGTATTAAAGTTTACTGGGGATGAGCCTTTTCACAGCATACTTGAAGCCGAAGAATTCCTGAATAATTATGCAGCCTACAAAACCACAGGTTTGGGAAGATGGGCTGTTATAAATAAAGAAGATCATTCGTTTTTAGGTTGGTGCGGATTAAAATATCATTCTAACGATAGAGTTGTCGATCTGGGATATCGCTTTAAGAGAGAATATTGGAAAAATGGCTATGCTACTGAAGCAGCAAAGGGATGTATTGACTACGCTTTTCAAATTCAAAAATTTTCAAAACTGGTTGCTCACGCGCATATAGATAATGTAGTTTCACATCATGTTTTAGAGAAACTGGGATTCAGCTTTATCAAAGAGTTTGATTATCAAGGAATAGATGCGAAACTTTATAACCTCAAGAACCCTGATTATAACATTAAATCAATCAACTCAAAAGAAACTTGGCCTGTAAGACATCCCATTCTCAGAAAGGGACGACCTCTTGAAGATTGCCGGTTTGAGAATGACGATTTAAAAAATACATTTCATTTAGGCTGTTTTTATAAAGACAATTTAGTAGGTGTCGCCACTTTTCTTAAAAATAATAATCCAAATTTTACAGAGCTTCAATATCAGTTACGCGGGATGGCAGTACTGGAAGATTATCAAAAAAAAGGTGTTGGCGAAATGCTGGTTAATTCTGGCGAGAGCCAATTAAAAAAGGAGGGTATACAACTACTTTGGTTCAATGCCCGTGAAATCGCGTTATCCTTCTACAAAAATTTAAACTTTCAAATCTTGGGAGATCCATTTGACATTAAATCAATTGGCACTCATTATTTGATGTACAAAAAACTCGTATGAAACGCAGAACTTTTATAGGAAATACTACGCTAACAGTTGGCGCACTAACCTTAATCCCCACAATGGCTTTTAGTCAGGAAAAAATATCTGCTGAAGAATTAATAGGAAAAGGGAATCCAGATTTTATTGAAAAATCAGGTTACCGATTGCGCAAATCCGCTGCTGAATCCTTTGATAAAATGAAGAAAAAGGCACAAGAAGCCGGTATTGATATTCAGGTAGTTTCCAGTTATAGGGATTATGATCATCAGAACCGCATTTGGGAACGCAAGTATAAACGTTATACAGGCCAAGGTCTCTCTGCGCAAGAATCGATTGAAAAAATCATAGAATACAGCACCATACCCGGTACCTCCAGACATCACTGGGGTACAGATTTGGATTTGATAGATGGCAATGGTGATAATACTGGAGACGTTTTAGTCCCGTCAAAATTTCACGGTAATGGTCCATTCTGCAAATTCAAAGAATGGATGGATAACAATGCGAATGATTTTGGTTTTTATTTGGTTTATACAGACACTTATGGCCGTAAAGGTTTTAATTATGAACCTTGGCATTACAGCTATGCCCCACTTTCAAAAGGTTACTTAGAAGATTATAAAAAACTGGATGTAAAAACTATTTTGCAAGAGCAGAAATTATTGGGCAGTGATGCTTTTACCCCAGCATTTATTGAGCGCTATCGCACCAATAACATACTCGATATCAATCCCAAATTGATTAGTTAATTTTCACTATTTTAGCCTTTAATCTTCAGTATTATGCGATTAGGTGGAAGAAGTACCAAACTAAAGCTGATTATAGGAATTGCAATAGTAGGCTTTGGTCTCGTGCGTTATTGTGGCAATCGTCAAGAAAACCCATATACAGGTCGTGTTCAGGCAATATCTATGTCTCCACAAGAAGAAATTGCTATCGGACTGCAAAATGCCCCCTCTATGGCGCAACAGCACGGTGGCTTACATCCAGATCAACGACTTCAAGCCTTTGTGGATCAAGTAGGAGCTAAACTTGTTGATAATACGGTTGCTCGGGAAACTCCATATAAGTATGAATTTCATCTGCTTCAGGATTCCGAAACAGTGAATGCCTTTGCTTTACCAGGTGGACAAATTTTTATCACCTATGCCCTACTCTCCAAATTAGACAATGAAGATCAGGTAGCTGGTGTTTTGGGACACGAGATAGGACACGTTTTAGGTAAGCATTCTGCAGAACGTATAGAAAACAGTAATCTATGGAGTACCATTTCTATGGGTGCAGAAGTTGGCGCAGGGGCTGGACAAGCCACCAGCGCTATTGGCCAAAATATATTATTAGGCAATGGGCGGGACGATGAGTTGGAAAGTGATGACTTAGGTGTTCGGTTTATGATAAAAGCAGGATATGATCCCTATCAAATGATAGAAGTCATGAAAATTCTTAAGGCTGCAAGCGGTCCTAATCGAATGCCAGAATTTCAAAGTACACATCCAGATCCTGAAAACCGAATTGAAAAAATTAAAGAAGCCATTAAGAAGTATGGTGGCTAAAACGTTATTCGTTAAAGAACCCTTATAGATTCCGCTTCGGCGGAATTTTGTTTTTATCTTTACATTATAATCAGACACTATGAACAAGAAAGTAATTTTAATGATTTTAGATGGCTGGGGGTTTGCTCCAGATAAAAATGTTTCTGCTGTAGATAAAGCAAACACACCATTTATTGATTCGCTATATAATAAATATCCGCATGCACAACTCCTAACACACGGCGGCAATGTTGGACTTCCAGAGGGTCAAATGGGAAACAGTGAAGTAGGGCACATGAATCTGGGCGCAGGTCGCATAGTCTATCAAAGCCTTGCAAAAATAAACCGGGATATAGCTCAGGACGTACTCAAAGATAAAACTGAAATAAAAAATGCTTTCGCATACGCGAAAGAAAACAACAAAGCCATTCATTTAATGGGTTTGCTGTCTGATGGTGGCGTTCACGCACACTTAGAACATGTGAAAGGCTTAATGAAAGCAGCTAACAATGCAGGTGTAGAAGAAGTTTATCTCCATGCTTTTACAGATGGTCGCGATGTAGATCCTATGTCTGGCGCTGGTTTTATAGAAGAAATTGATGCTTATGCCAAACAAAACGGAGCCAAACTTGCTTCAATAATAGGCCGTTATTATGCTATGGATCGTGATAAGCGCTGGGAACGGGTAAAATTAGCTTATGACCTTGTAGTTAATGGTAAGGGGGAAAGTACTGAAGATCCAGTAGCTGCAATTAAGAGAAGTTATGATAATGATATTACAGATGAGTTTTTAAAACCCATTGTACTTTCTGAAAATGGAGCACCCGTGGCAACTGTTAAAGAAGGTGATGTTGTTCTTTTTTACAATTTTAGAACAGACCGAGGTAGAGAATTAACCGAAATGTTGTCACAAAAAGATTTTCCAGAGCAGGATACTAAAAAACTATCCTTGTATTATGTCACTATGACTAAATACGATGAGACGTTTAAAGATATAAAAGTAGTTTACCAGAAAGATAATCTAGTCGATACCCTTGGCGAAATTGTTTCTAAAGCAGGCAAAAAACAGATACGTATTGCTGAAACAGAAAAGTACCCACACGTTACATTTTTCTTTTCAGGAGGGCAAGAAAAGCCGTTTGACGGAGAAAGCCGTATAATGTGCAATTCGCCTAAAGTGGCAACATACGATCTACAACCAGAAATGAGCGCTTACGAAGTACGTGATAAAATAATTGAGGCTCTTAAAAGTGAAGAAGCAGATTTTGTATGCTTAAATTTTGCCAATCCAGATATGGTTGGCCATACCGGTGTTATGGAAGCTGCCATCAAAGCTTGTGAAACAGTAGATAAGTGCGCAGGAGATGTTATAAAAACCGGCTTAGAACATGGCTATAGCTCTATAGTAATAGCGGATCACGGTAATTGTGAAACGATGCAAAACCCTGATGGCTCCCCTAACACTGCTCATACAATAAATCCAGTTCCCCTAATTGTTGTTGACCCAGACATTAAAAAAGTAGAAAACGGGATATTGGGTAATGTTGCGCCAACAATTCTAAAAATGATGGGAGTAGAAAAACCCGAAGTTATGGATCAAGAAGCATTGGTCTAAATCCCAAAAGAAATAATTATGAAAAAGATATATTTAATACTCCTACTAGCTTTGGGTCTTCTCGTAGTTGATTGCAAGAATACTAATCCTATACAAGAGAATAATTCTGACACCGCTAAACTTGAAGACACAGAAAAAGAAATACAGGAAGAGATTCTCGTAGGAACTATAAGCAGAACTGAACTTGAGAAAAAGCCATACGGCGATTGGTTTTTAGAAACCTACAAAGATTATAATATAGATAGTACTCAGGTAAAGAATTTAGATTCCTTACTTAGTGGAGTAAAAATCAAAACTTTTATGGGAACCTGGTGTAGCGATAGTCAGCGTGAGGTTCCTGCATTCTATAAGATAATGGATCAAGCAAATGCAAATTTTGATAAGCTTACGCTTATTGCTGTCACCAGAGATAAGGACACTCCTCAAGGTCTCGAAGATGGCTTAAATATCACAAATGTCCCTACTTTTATATTTACTAAGGATGATAAAGAATTGGGGCGTATAGTAGAATACCCTATTGAGAGCTTGGAAAAGGATGAAGATTTTACAGGGACAACCCTATAAAGATGCATACGCTGAATAACCTATTGAATTATTTTAAACAATAAAAAACCACTGCAAGCAGTGGTTTTTTTGTTTCTATTAAATACATTACTACAATATTCTCAATCCATTTGTTGCTTCTTTATTTGGGCTCAACAAAGTAACTTCATCACCTTCTACGGCTCCTAATACAAGGCATTCACTCATAAAATTAGCAATTTGCTTTTTGGGAAAGTTAATTATAGCAACAACTTGTGTTCCCAACAATTCGGTTTTATCGTACTTTTTAGTTATTTGCGCAGAACTTTTTAAAATTCCTATTTCTTTGCCAAAATCTATTTGTAATTGATAAGCAGGCTTTCTGGCATTTGGAAAATCACTCACTGTGAGTATGGTTCCTACTCTAAGGTTAATTTTGTCAAAATCAGCCCACGATATTTCGCCCATTAATGTTCGATTCTTAATTTCTCGATCATCTCTTTTGATATCTGACCGCTATATGCTCCGTACGCATCAACCAGTAAACCTTTACTACCATCATGTGTATTTATTATGTAAAGTACAGAGTTATCTGCCGGATTTGACATTCCTTCAAATCTAAAAGCATCTTCAACCTCAATCTGTCCTGCACTCCAGGTCTTTTTTAAATGTTTGGACTCTATACCTTCATCTACTAGATTAAAATCTGTATCGTAACCTTTCTTCTTTAGGTCTTCAATTGCCACAGAAAGTGACGAATATGTGTTTTTCATGGTATTGGATTTTAACTAAAAATACAAAGCCTTCTTAGGCAAGCCAAAACTTTAAAACAACTTTAGTATTTGTAACTTTATGCAATAATTCTATACTTATTCATTATAAAAACTTCACAATGGCAAATACCCCTTCAAATATGATTGCTCTTGGCACCCAAGCGCCATACTTTAATCTTCTGGACACTATAAGTAAACGTATGATATCACTAGAAGATGTGCGCGGGGAGAAGGGTACTGTGGTAATGTTTATTTGTAATCATTGCCCTTTTGTAAAACATGTGAATGAAGAGATTGTGCGAGTTGCGAATGACTATCGGGTTCACGGTTTTGGTTTTGTTGCCATAAGCAGTAATGATGCTGAAAATTATCCGCAGGATGGGCCAGATTTAATGTGGCAGAATGCTCGTAAGAATAATTTTACCTTCCCTTATTTATATGATGAAAGTCAAGAAACAGCCAAAGCTTACAACGCTGCCTGTACACCAGATTTTTATCTTTTTGATGATGCATTAAAACTTGTTTACCGCGGTCAACTGGATGACTCCCGTCCCGGGAATGGGATACCGGTGAACGGAAGGGATCTTAGAGAGGCTCTCGACAATGTGCTTAATAGCCGCAAACAAAATTCACTTCAAAAACCAAGTATAGGCTGTAATATTAAATGGAAGAAGTAGTGTTTAAACTTCAATTGCAATAACGCTATTTAAGTTTGTAATTTTAGACCATGTTTCACCATATTCATCCTTACACCCCTTTTAATTTAGAAAACGCTACAAAACTTATTGTAGGAACCCTACCTCCACCCCGTTTTACTACGAGAGAATTGCTTCCTGAAGATGTTGATTTTTGCTATGGCAGTAAAAATGGTATGCTCTGGCCCATTCTAGATAAAATATTTGATCTCAATCTTGTTTATGAAAATTCGTCAAGGGCCATTGAACAAAGGCGTGATTTTCTTATCGAAAAGAAAATTGGAATCTGTGATATTGTAGCTTCAGCCAAAAGAGAAAAGATTGATGCTTCAGATTTGGGAATGCAGGATGTAAAACTTCGGGATCTAATAGGTTTACTTCAAAAACACCCTCAAATTGACACTCTTTTATTTACTGGAGGAAATAGTAAAAATGGCCCCGAATATTTCTTTCGCCGACAGGCCAAAATAAAAAATATAGCTTTAAAAACAGTTTCTTCAGAAGTGCCCAGAATCTATCAGTTTAAACTTCCGGAGACTAAAGATCATCCCGTTAGAATTGTAAAGACCATATCGCTCACAGCTCCTTCTGGTGCTGCAAATAGAGCAATAGGCAGTATGGCAAAATATAAAAAAGAGCGTAATGCCAATCCAAAATTCAACACCATGGACTTTAGAATCATGCAGTACACACCATTTTTCAATTAATTGCACTCCGGGAATTTTATTTTAGCCCTACTTTTATGCTCAATCAAAAAATCATGAAAAAAATTATTACGCTTATTATTTGCTCTCTTTTTCTTGCTTGTGGCAATTCTGATAATTCACCTGAAGATTATGATCTGGAGACGGTTTTTGAAAAAAGCGCCGGTACTCAAACTCCTACGTATGAAGAGGTGATTCAATTTTACAAAGACCTGGATGAAGCTTATGTTTCTATTAAAAACTATGAATATGGCACTACAGATAGTGGCAAACCGTTAACTCTGGTAACATTTAATACAAATAGAACCTTTGATTCAGAATTTGCAGATAATATGGATGCCACTAGAATTTTAATTAATAACGGTATTCATCCGGGTGAACCAGACGGTATTGATGCAACGATGCTTTTAATGCGCGATTTGGCTTCTGGTAAGATAAAAGCACCAGCAAAAACCTGGATTGCAGCAATAGCAGTTTACAATATAGGTGGAGCATTAAACAGGAACAGCACGACAAGAACAAATCAAAATGGTCCAGAAGAATATGGTTTTAGAGGCAATGCCCGTAATTATGACCTAAACAGGGATTTTATCAAAGCAGATACAAAGAATGCCAGAACATTTGCAGATTTATATCACAGCATAAATCCAGATGTATTTATAGACAATCACGTTAGCAATGGTGCAGATTATCAATATACCCTAACCCATCTTTTTACACAACATAATAAATTGGGTGGCCCTCTGGGCGACTATCTTTATAACAATTTACAGCCACAATTGGAAAAATCTTTAGCTGCTAAAAATTGGGATATTACACCGTATGTAAATGTTTTTAATGAAGTTCCAGAAACAGGATTTAGTCAGTTTATGGACTATCCACGTTATTCTACAGGATATACCACACTCTGGAACACTCTTGGCATGATGGTTGAAACTCATATGCTCAAACCCTATAAACAGCGTGTTGAAGGAACTTATGAATTGATGAAATCTATGATTGAAATAGTAGAGAAGGATGGTGAGACCATTACCTCTCTGCGTAAGGTTTCAGATTCCCTTAACCGATCTGAAAGCAAAATAGGACAGAAATATACTTTAAGTTGGGCGACTGATAGCAGTAAAGTTTCTACTCTCAATTTTAAAGGATTTGAAGGCGAAATGATACCTAGTGAAATAACAGGTTTAAGCAGATTAAAATATGACACAAGCAGACCTTTTACAAAAGAAGTCGCCTATTATGATAACATTAAAGCAGTAAAAGAGATAACAATTCCCAGTGCTTATATTATTCCGCAGGGCTGGCATAATATAATAAATCGTCTTAGAGAAAATGAAATCGAAATGACCCGTCTTTCCAAAGATTCTATTATGGAGGTAGAAGTTTACCATATTGCCGACTATCAAACCCGCAATTCAGCTTATGAAGGGCATTATATGCATTATGATACCAATGTTGAAACAAGTGAATCAGAAATTTATTTTAGAAAAGGGGATTATATAGTTAAAACCAGCCAAAGCGGTTTGCGTTATTTACTGGAGACTTTAGAGCCTGAAGCTGTTGATTCTTTTTTTAATTGGAATTATTTTGACACGATTCTTCAGCAAAAAGAAGGTTTTTCGCCTTATGTATGGGAAGATAAAGCCAAAAAGTTATTAGAAAGCAATCCCCAACTCAAATTAGAATTTGAAAAAAAGAAAGCTGAAGACGTCAAATTTAATAATAGCTGGTATGCACAATTGGATTGGTTACATAAAAACTCTCCCAACTATGAAGAAGCTCATTTACGTTACCCGATCTTTAGGGTGCTTAATTAAATATTCTTTTGGGAAAAGCAGTTTTATGTTTTCGTATGATTTACCTAGCGCTTTTTGACTTTTTTCAAAATTTTTCCACTTCACCTTTTTTATACCTTCACTTGGTTCAGGAACAAGTTCGCCTTCGTAATCACTGGTCATTTTGTACCAGTAGGTCACTTTTAATTTAAACTTATTATTTCTTTTAAAAACGTGGTACGTAGTCTGTAAGAAGTCAGTTATCTGGAGGTCCTGCACACCGGTTTCCTCCTGTACCTCACGTATAGCGCATTCTTCTATGGTCTCATTCTTTTCAATTTTGCCTTTGGGCAAATCCCATTTCCCATTACGGTATATAAAAAGAATTTCACCCTTTTTATTATAGACCATTCCACCTCCCGCAATTACTACAGGAAGCTTTTTCTTTAATATCTTTAACAGCTTCTTTTCCCTTGGATGATAGAGGTTTATATACGAAAGCTGCCCTCTGCTTATCTGCTTAATGATGTTCTTAAGTTTGGCGCGTTTTATAGGGATTGAGGTGTAGTTTTTACCAATATACTTCTCTGTAGAGAGGATAATCGGTACATCATTTACAAAAACTTTATACATTTGCACCATGGTCTTAAAAAAGGAAACAGCTAAAAAAACTGCTGAATTACTGTTGCAAATTAATGCAATTAAATTACAACCGCAAAACCCATTTACTTGGGCATCTGGTTGGAAATCTCCCATTTATTGCGATAACCGCATAACGCTCTCATATCCGCAGATCCGTAATTATCTAAGGGAACGTATGGCTGCACATATAGAGCAGCTTTACGGAAAACCAGATGTGATTGCAGGTGTTGCAACTGGAGCGATAGGCATAGGTATGCTGGTTGCAGATTATCTCAATCTCCCTTTTGTGTATGTGAGACCAGAAGCTAAATCTCATGGACGCCAAAATAAAATCGAGGGACATCTGGAATCAGGACAACATGTCGTTGTGGTAGAAGACTTAATAAGCACCGGTAAAAGCAGTCTTATGGCCGTAGAAGCTTTAAAAGATGCTGGAGCACATATAAAAGGCATGGTCGCAATTTTTACTTATGGTTTTGAAGTTGCAGAAGAAAATTTCAAAAAACATGAAGTTTCCCTACATACCCTAAGTGATTACAACCATTTACTGGAACAGGCTGTAGATACTCGTTATATTTCAGAAAAAGAAAAACTTACCCTTCAAGCCTGGCGTTTGGGACCAGATATCTGGAAAGGATTTTAGAATAAAAAATTAACCTAATTATACTTCGGCGTAAGCCTAATAAAAAATCGCATGAATTTAGAAAGTCCAAAAAAGAATGTAGAAAAGTCACCTGAAGAAATCTATAATTTCCTTACAAAGGTTGAAAACTACGAGCGCCTGATGCCAGATAACATCAGCAAATTTGAAATATTAGGTGAGAATCGCTTTGTATTTGCATTAAAAGGAATGCCCGAAATAGTACTTGAATTAAAAGACAGTGTCCCTTTTAATAAAGTTGTTTTAGGAGCGGTGAGCGACAAACTTCCTTTTACGCTTACCTCAAATATTAAAGAATTAACTGAGGGGTCAAGCGAAGTGCAACTTCATTTTGAAGGTGAATTTAATGCCATGATAAGTATGATGATTAAATCGCCTATTCAAAAATTTATTGAAACTCTGGTATCTAACCTACAGAACATTTAGTAAAGTAATTCTATCTCTTTCATAGCGTATTCTTTAAAAACTTCATCTTCTTGTTGAATGATGAGTTTCCCATAATTGGAAACTCCTTTTATTATTCCGGTAAAGTATGCTCCTTCTGGGGTGCGAAAGGTAGAAGCCTTCTCTTTTCTAAATAATTTATCCTCATAACTTGCTTTGAGGATTTTTAGATTACCGCTTGTAATGAGATCAACATATTTGTAGAACTGCTGGATAAGTTTATCCAGCAGTTCTTCTAATTCAAAATGTACTCCCGTCTGTAATTTTAAAGAGGTCGCCCGAGGTGCATGATAAAATTTAGTTTGATTTACATTAAGGCCTATCCCGATAATTACTGCAGATAATTTGCTGTTTTTTATAACACTTTCTATAAGAACCCCACATATTTTTTCTCTTCCTGCCAATATGTCGTTTGGCCATTTTACGCTTATATTTGTAATGTTTAAATTTTGAAGTATTTCAAAAATAGCGAGAGAAGTAGCCATCGTAATATAAAATTGCTTGTTGGCAGTTAGAAGTTCAACCTTCTTAAACACACTAAAAGTAAGGTTTTTACCGGGTTCTGCTTCCCATTTGGTGCCTATTTGCCCTTTACCGGCTGTTTGCTCGTTTGCCCATACCAGCACATCCTCTTTGGCATTTAATTTGCGGCAAAACTCTCGTAAGTAGCTATTTGTTGACGCTGTGGCATTAAGTTTGACAATGTGCATAGAGTAGTATGAATGGTTTAAATCTTTTTAAAAAACCGTATAACGCAAAATTGTAATAACTTTGCCAAAATAAAAAAATTAATGTCGAAAACGGAAGCAGGTACTGACCAACTTATAACAACTATTTTAGAGGGAATTGAGGAAGTTAAGGGACAGAATATTGATATTTTAGATCTAAGGGAAATAGAAAATATGGTTTGTGACTACTTCATTATATGTAACGGTACGTCTAACACGCAAGTGGCGGCAATCGTGAACTCTGTACAAAAAACAGTAAGCAAATCTTTAAAGGACAAACCTTGGCACGTAGAAGGACTTCAAAATGCAGAATGGGTTTTAATGGACTATGTAA
>CAXBEL010000138.1:0-11838 GCA_963974735.1 uncultured Flavobacteriaceae bacterium
CTGGAGTATGCGGCAGCGATTAACCCCAGGATAAAGAAAATCGCTATACCAAAACCTAGATCTGCTTGTGTAGCAATAAAAGGGAACAAGTCATCTTTTTTAGCTGTGATTCCATTGTTTTCTGCATAAACCGTCAATAAAACACCCAGACCAAGAAAGATAAAATTTACAACTGTGAGTACCAGTGTAAACCAGAACATATTTTTCTGCGCATCTTTTAGTGACCGGCAAGTAAGATTTTTTTGCATCATATCTTGATCCAGCCCAGTCATTACAATAGCTATAAAAGCCCCTGATATAAATTGCTTAACAAAGTGATCACCACTTTTCCAATCTTCAAAAAAGAACATTTTAGACAGATCGCTATCTGCTATAAACCCAAAAATATTATCTGGAGTTAACCCTAAGTCCATAGAAACATAATAAATGGCGACGCCTAAAGCCATCAACATAAATAGGGTTTGTAGGGTGTCTGTCCATACAATAGTTTTGATGCCGGATTTAAAAGTGTAGAGCCAAATTAAAAGGATAGTTAGGGTAACCGTTACCCAAAAAGGAACTCCCATCGAATCAAAAACCAATAATTGCAAAACATTAGCGACTAGATAAAGTCTAAAGCTCGCACCCACAACACGGCTTATCAAGAAAAAAGAGGCTCCGGTTTTATAAGAAGCACTACCAAATCTTCCTTCAAGATAGGAATAAATAGAGGTGAGGTTCAACCTATAATATAAGGGGAGTAAAACGGTTCCTATTACCGCATATCCCACCGTATAACCCAAAACGACCTGAAAATAACTAAACTGGGATTCTTCAACCCAACCTGGTACAGAAATAAAAGTTACACCAGAAAGCGATGCGCCTATCATCCCAAAAGCAACAAGATACCAAGGGGATTGTTTGCTCGCCTTAAAAAAGTCTTCATTGGATCCCGTTCTGCCCGTTAAATAAGAGATGAGCATAAGCACGCCAAAATAGGCGGCAACCAGTAATAGAATGTGTAGAGGTTGCATAAATTGGTTTTAGTAAATGTAACTTTTGAGGATACGAATATAGCGGTTTAGAAATTTACTGAGGTACTATTTAGAACAGCTATTCGTTTAGAATTTATGGATAATTTAAAATATTAATACATCTGTTCATAGACTTTCTAAAACAACTTACCTTTGCACTCTTAAATTATAGATATGGAATTCCCTAAATTTCTCTTGGGAGATAATACAGATTATCCCGAAGCCATTTTTGTTGTGCATACAGAATTTCCTCGTTTTATCATCAATTTAGAAAATGATGAGGTAGAATGGTTGGAGGATTTTGATAGAAATGATGAAGAGGAACTTGCCAGTGAATCTGAAGGACTGATTCAGGCTGCTACAGATTTTTATGATCGTGAAGTGGCTCGATACGATGATAAATAAATGAAGGATTTGCAGGAACTGGATCACGATATTTTTCTATTTCTCAATAATTTGGGGAGTGAAACTTGGGATCCTATTTGGATAATTATCACCACAAAATGGTATTCTATACCGCTCTATGTTATTCTTTTAATACTTGTTTTTAAAAAATTTGGAGTTAAGGGTACGTTGCTTGTGATGGTACTTGTTGCATTAATGATAACCTGCACAGATCAACTTGCAAATGTGTTTAAACATGGCTTTCAGCGGGCAAGACCTTGTGGTCAAGATGGGGTCAGGGAATTGGCTCGTTTTGTGGCAGAACGCTGTGGTCGATTTGGATATTTTTCAGCACACGCCGCAAGTTCTATGGCTGTAGCCGTATTTGTAGGTTTACTGCTTAGATCAAAATATTACTATCTTATTTTTATACTTCTGCTATGGGCAGCTATAATAGGTTACAGCCGTATCTATGTTGGTGTGCATTATCCCGGAGATATTCTTACAGGAATGACTATTGGTGCTTTAATAGGTTTTCTTTACTATAAATTACACGGCTACTTACTACCTAAATTAATACGAAATAAAAATTAATGACTATGAAAGCATTAGTTACCGGTGCAGCCGGATTTATAGGATCTCATTGTGCAGAACGTCTTAAAGAAATGGGCCATGAAGTTGTAGGGATAGATAATTTTTCTCCATATTACAGTCAGGACTTAAAGCATAAAAATGCTAAGGATTTAAAAGAAATGGGGATCCCTATGGTGCGCGTTGATTTGCGTAAGCCAAAAGATTTTACAAATCTAGAAACCGATTTTAATTATATATTCCACTTTGCGGCTCAACCTGGTATTTCTTCAGCTTCAAGTTTTGAAGATTATCTGTTGAATAACTTAGTTGCCACTAAAAATCTGATTGATTTTGCACTTACATGTAGTGATATTAAGTTATTTGTTAATATATCGACATCTTCTATTTATGGTCTAAGAGCTACATTAACCGAAGATGCCGCTCCAGAACCTGCTTCCTTTTATGGAGTTACCAAACTGGCAGCAGAACAATTGGTATTATCCAAAACCCGAGAAAAGAAACTTAAAACCTGTTCATTGCGTTTGTTTTCTGTTTATGGACCGCGTGAAAGACCCGAAAAATTATATACAAAATTAATAGGTTGCGGATTTTTTCATCAGGAATTTCCATTGTTTGAAGGTAGTGAGGAGCACGTGCGCAGTTTTACTTTCGTAGATGATGTTATAGATGGTGTTGTGAGTGTTATAGGAAAAGAGGAAAAAGTAGACGGAGAAGTAATTAATCTGGGCACAGAACAGGAACACAGTACAGCTAAAGGTATCGCTATCGTTGAGGATATTTTAGAAACCGAAATAAGAAAAACAAGCGTTCCTAGACGTAAGGGAGATCAAATGTTTACAAAAGCAAACATTGAAAAGGCCCAAAAATTATTAGGTTATAATCCAAAAACCTCTCTGCGTGAAGGTCTGGAAAAGCAGATAGACTGGTATCGTAAAGAGTTTGTAGAATAAATTACATTTCGAATTAATGAATTATTGGTTATCTTAATATCTTCTTTAACCAAACCAATAATTCAGATGAAAAACTCCCATTCCAGAAGAAAATTCTTGCATAATTCTGCGCTTGCTGCTGCAGGTTTAAGTTTACCAGCTTCGTTATTTTCCAACGCCCTGCCTTTGGGTTTTTCTAATGTTGCAGCCAGTGATAAAGTAAATGTAGGTGTTATTGGTTGTAACGGTATGGGATGGTCAGATATGAAAGCGCATCTGCAAATGCCCGAGGTAAACTGTATTGCTCTGGCTGATATTGATCAAAGTGTGCTGGATAGAAGAGCTGCAGATGTAAAAGAACTGCGGGGCAATACTCCTAAATTATATAAGGATTATAGAAAAATGCTGGAGAATAAAGATATCGATGTAGTTATCATTGGTACTCCAGACCATTGGCATTGTCTTAATATGGTTCACGCCTGTGAAGCCGGAAAACAGGTGTACGTAGAAAAACCTTTAGCAAATACTATTGAGGAGTGTAATATAATGGTAAATACTGCAAAGCGTTACAATACAATTGTACAGGTAGGGCAGTGGCAACGAAGTGGTAATCATTATAGCGATGCAATAAACTATGTCCAATCCGGTAAATTGGGCAATATAAGATTAGTCAAATGTTGGGCATATCAAGGGTGGATGAAACCTTTAACGCCTAAGCCAGATTCTACACCACCACCCGGAGTAGATTATGCAATGTGGTTGGGACCAGCGCCAGAAAGACCTTTTAATGAAAACCGTTTTCATTTTAATTTCCGATGGTTTTGGGATTATGCAGGAGGGTTGATGACAGATTGGGGAGTTCACGAGATAGATATTGCTCTGTATGCTATGGGTGTAAAAGCGCCAAAATCGATTATAGCCTCTGGTGGAAAATTTGCGTATCCAGACGACCCTTCAGAAACACCAGATACACTTCAGACGGTATATGAGTATGAAAATTTTAATTTGCTGTGGGAGCACGCCACAGGAATAGATGGCGGACCTTATGGCCGTACGGAGGGTATTGCATTCATTGGTAATAAAGGGACGTTAGTCGTTAACCGTGGTGGTTGGGAAGTAATTGCAGAAGGTGAAAATAAAGATGATAAATGGGTGACGAAATTGGACCCAATTGATTTACAGAAAGCAACAGGCAATGCAGTTGAGCAGCACGCTAAGAATTTTATTGAAGCCGTTAAATCTAATGATGGTTCTAATCTTAAATGTGGAATTGAATCTGCAAGTATCGCTGCTGTAAATGCACATATGGGTAATATTGCCTATAAAACCGGTAAAAAGATTTATTGGGATGAAAATTCAGGGTCTTTTAAAAATGATGCAGAAGCAAACGCTTTGCTAAATGCCAATTATCATAATGGATGGGAATTACCTAAAGTTTAATTCCTTAGTCTTACGTAAAGAATAGTTTTGGTTTTGAACAACAATATGGAAATAGAAAATAAGGAAATTGATAATTATAAAACTTTGAAGTTGAAGCGGGAAAAGAAGTTCTATAAAGTTTATTATATATTGATAAGGAGTATACTTATGAATGGGCTTCCCTTTGCCATTTTTTACGCATTATTAGAAAGTGGCTTTAATCTGAACTATATAGACTTGAAAGTAGCGGGAATAGCTTTTATTGCAGGGCTGCTATTTGGCATTATCTATCAGATTAACCACTATAAGCAAAAAGAAAAGCGTTTTCAACAATTAGAAAAGCAAAATCTACTTTGAATTTTTTTTAGCCAGTTGCAACAATTGATTGGCAGCTTGAAAAGGGGTGAGTTCTCCTGAATTAATAGCATCTATTTTTTTAGATAGGTTTTCTTTTATAAGCGCATTGTTGTAAAATTCATCCTTTAAAGTCATCTCTATGGTATGTTGAAGCCAATATTTATTCTGTTGCTTTCTGTTATCTTCAAAGTAACCATTGTCTTTAGTCTGCTTAAAATATTCAGAAAGGGTTTGCCATATTTCTGTAATACCTTCATTATTCAGCGCACTACAAATTTTAACGGGAGGCTGCCAATTGCTGGTTTTGAGTGGATAAAGGTGAAGTGCTTTGGCAAAGGAAGTTTTAGCTAATTGTGCGGCTTTAATATTTTCACCATCCGCTTTATTAATAAGAATCGCATCTGCCATTTCAATTATTCCACGTTTAATACCTTGTAGTTCATCGCCAGCACCGGCAAGCTTCAATAAAAGAAAGAAATCTGTCATAGAATGAACCGCAACCTCACTTTGACCCACACCTACAGTTTCAACAATAATAATATCATATCCAGCTGCTTCGCAAAGAATTATGGCTTCTCGTGTTTTGCGTGCAACACCGCCAAGTGAATCCCCAGATGCCGAAGGTCTAATAAAAGCTTCTGGATTTAGAGAAAGGGTTTCCATACGTGTTTTATCCCCTAAAATACTTCCTTGAGATAAGGTGCTCGTAGGATCTACCGCAAGAACAGCAACCTTTTTGCCTTCAGTGATCAATAAATTACCAAGAGCTTCAATAAAAGTGCTTTTCCCCACACCCGGCACACCTGTAATCCCAATGCGCAGGGATTTATTGGCTTTGGGCAAACATCCTTCAAGTAGTTCTCGTGATTGCTCCTGATGCTGTTGGGCTTTGCTTTCAATTAATGTGATACCTCTGCTTAAAGCAGTCTTGTTACCTGCTAAAATTGCATTTGTCAGTTCAGTAATAGGTGTAACTCTTTTGCGGCGAGCTATTAAGTTTTTTGCCGATGCCGCACTTATGCTGTTAGAAGTATTATTTTTTTCGGTACTCACAGGTATTGCTTTGATCATTCAAAGGTAAGAGATTTGTTTTTTAAGAATTATTTAAGAAACCTACTTTGACCGCTCGTATGAGTATCTGTATCTTAGGCAATATATTAATGAAATTCTATTTTTATGAAAGCTTTATATACAGCGAAAGCAACTGCTACCGGGGGAAGAGACTCCAGTGTTTCCACAGAGGATGGAACCATAGATTTTGATCTTAGTATACCTAAAGGACTCGGTGGTTCAGGAGGTAAAGGAGTAAATCCTGAACAATTTTTTGCGGCAGGTTATTCCGCTTGTTTTGGAAGTGCATTAGAACATGTTGCAAGACAACAAAAAATAGATTTGGGTGATTTTACAGTTACTGCTACTGTCAAATTAGGCAAAAATGAGGAGGATATGTTTCAGCTTGCAGTTGTAATAGATTCTTATTTGCCTACTGTAGATACAGAAACCGGTGAAAATCTGGTAAATGAGGCACACGAAGTATGTCCTTATTCTCGAGCAACAATGGATAATATAGATGTAACACTTAATTTGTTGCTGGATAGTGACGAAGAAGAATAAAGTTAATAAATAACGAATTTGTCAGTTTGAGCGTAGGCGAAACCCGCCCATTTTTGAAAAGGCAAAATCCATAATTACGAAAGCCGATCTTAAAAGATTGGCTTTTTTTATTCTTGACCAACCGATGGAATTCAATTTCCAAATTTATAATCCCTTTAAAATGGACACTTTGCAGGAAATTGCTCTAATTTTCCAAAAATTTTATTAAAATTATTTCTCACTTTGCAACATACCTAAATTCATATCGTCTTTAGGATGAATTAGCAACTAACCAAAACAAGCATTTTGTTACTCACGGAAATCCTTGAACGATGCAAACAGAACGACCGGCGGGCTCAGCTGCAGCTGTACCGCAAGTACTGCGACGGTATGTACTATGTGGCCTTTCGATTCTTAAAAAATTCATTTGAAGCTGAAGAAGCGATGCAGGAAGGTTTTGTAAAAGCGTTTGCCAAGCTACATCAGTTTAATGGAGAAGTTACGTTTGGAGCCTGGCTTAAACGTATCGTGATTAACAAGAGTATCGATATGCTCAAAGCGAAAAAACTAGAGCTCGTGGCCATCAACGAGCAGGTTTTAGGAACTGTAGATGAGCTTAATGATTGGTCTGTAGATGATGGTATAACTCTGGACCAGATTAAAGAAGCTATCGAAGAGTTGCCAGAGCGGTATCGATATGCGGTGATGCTCTTTCTTATAGAAGGGTATGATCATCAGGAAATATCAGAGATATTGGAGATTACAGAAGTAGCTTCAAGAACCCTGGTACATAGAGGAAAGAAAAAATTGCAGGAAAAATTAAAACACCAGTATCATGGCACAGGATATTAGAGAATTATTTAAGAACGATAAAGGGATATCTGGAGATGCACTTAAGAGTGGTCATGAAAGACGCTTTGAGGCAAGGCTGGATGCTCATTTTGGAACAGCTAAAAAGTCTGGCGGGAGTTATTTATGGTTAAAGATTGCAGCTGTACTTATAGTTGTGATTGCCGTAGGAGGACTGCTTATAAACAATCCTTTAACTCAAAATGGAGGTGAAGGCAATCAGGTGGTTATCACTACAGATAATAAGACTGCAGAGCCACAAGTGCAACTAAGCGATCTCTCTCCACAGTTCAAAAAAGTAGAAGATTACTATCTGGCGAGTATTAATGTAGAACTTGCCCAGTTGCAGATTAATGAAGACAATAAAGCATTAGTAGATTCTTTTATGACCCAGCTCGATGAGCTAAATCAGGAATATAAAAGGCTTAATGCAGATCTGGTAGAGGTAGGGGTGAATGAGCAAACAGTTTCAGCACTTATAGATAACCTTAAATTAAGACTGGATCTATTATTTAAACTAAAAGAAAAATTAACAGAATTAAAAGAAACGCGCAATAGCGAAGTGCAATCCAATACAATTTAAAAGTGATGAAAACCTATAATAAAATCTGTACGATTGCTTTTTTAATTATGGCTTTTGCAGTGTCTGAATCTTGGGCACAAACAAAAACAGAAAAATTAAAGGAGCGTTTTAAGACCAACGAAGATGTGCGCATAAATCTGGACACCCAGTATGCAGATGTCATCTTTGAAGATTGGAATAAAGATGAGGTGGAGATAGAAGCAGTATTAGAAACTGAAGATCTTTCACAGGATGAGATTGATCGTATTATGAAAGATTGGCGTATTGCTGTGCAAGGTAATAGCCAGATGATCAAAGTAAAAAGTACCGGTGGCTCACAGGGCTTAGATATTGCCTTGGGCGACATATCTATGGGAGGATTAGATAAGATAATTGCATCTTCTATGCAGATGGTAGAACCTGTAATGCAAAATATGCTTGCTCCTATGATGGAGAGTTTTGCAGGAACACGTTTGCCTCCAGAATATTACAGAGGGATGCGTAATATTGAGTTTGATTATGACGCCTATAAAAGAGATGGAGAGAAATACCTTAAAGAATATGAGCGAAAAGTTGAAGCCAATTTTGGTGATGATTTTGACAAAGTAATGACAGAGTGGGAGAAAGAGAACAAAGATAAAATGAAAGATTGGGAGCGTAATGGCGGCGGTTTATTAGGAATGCCCCCTTCGCCCTTTGGGAGGAATATAAGCTTTGATTCTAATGCCTATGAGAATGATAAGAAAGGATATGTATCTCAATTGAATAAAAGACACGGCACCAATGCTTCTGTAAAAGATGTAGATAAATGGCTGGACAACATGGAAGATTGGGGAGAGGATTTTGGTAAGGGTATGGAAGCCTGGGGCGAGCGTTTTGGAAAGAACATGGAAGCCTGGGGTGATAACTTTGGCAATGCTCTGGAGAAAGATATGGAAGCCTGGGGTAATAACTTAGGAAAGGCTATGGAGCAATGGGGCGAACAATTTGGCCAGAAAATGGAAAAATGGGCAGAAGAGAATGAAGGCAACTTTCAGAAATCGACTGGACGTGATGCAAATGGCAATGTAAGTTCTCATTACAGTTATAGCTATAACTCAGATAATCCAAGAAGGGTAAATACCAGTAAGGGAAAACGTAAAATTATAGTACGTATGCCCAGAGATGCCAGACTTGATATGAATGTGCGCCACGGTAACATAGAAGTGGGAGAAGCAAAAAATGCACGTGTAAATCTATCTCACGGTGGTTTTCTAGCAGAAACCATAGATGGGGACAACACATTAATTACTGTTTCTTACAGTCCCGTAGATGTAGATAATTGGAATTATGGAACGCTAAAAACCAGCTATGTGAAAAATTGTGTGATTGCAAATGCTAAAAGTATAAACGTAGATTCCCGCGCCAGCAATGTAATAATTAATGAACTGGAGGACACTGCTGTAATATCAGGAACGTTTGGTGAGCTTTCTATCCCTAAGATAGACAAGGACTTTAAAACACTTAGCATTAGCCTTGAGAACAGCGATCTGGTATTGCGTTTGCCAGACACGCCATTTCATTTTACTTACAACGGCACACGTAGTAGCTTGAATTATCCTAAAAAACTGGAGGTTAAGGTTATGAATAGCTATGATAGCAAAATGATAAATGGGTTTCATAAATCCCGAAATACAGATAGTTCTATCGCTATTTCAGCAAAATTTAGCGATGTAGTAGTGAATTAATAAAGATTGAAATTACTGATTTTGTTCGGTAAAATTAATGTTAGTTAGGTTAGAGACCCCGTTGAAAAACGGGGTTTCTTTTTTTATTACATTTTTATCTTTAAATAATTAAAAATTTACCGCACAGGGAATTAATCCTTTAGCATTTAATTGTAACATTTCATTTTTTGGCTTGTCCTTTAAAAAAAGCCAATCGATGAAATTTGTAATTTTTGCCACAGTATTTTTAATATCTTCATTCATTTTAAATGCTCAAGAAACAGATACTATTCCTCGTAAAAAAATTACAATAAATAGAATATTAGACTCTCCCAAAATTGATGGAATACTTGATGATAGTGCTTGGCAAAATGCTTCAATAGCAACGGGTTTTATAGAACGTCAACCCAATAATGGAAGGCCAATCCCAGATAGCTTAAAAACTGAGGTCAAAATAATTTATGATGATTTAGGTATTTATTTTGGCGCTACAATGCAAGATCCCAATACTGGAGAAATTTTAAAGGAATTGACCGAAAGGGATAATATAGGCAATGACGATTTCTTTTTCATTTTATTAAATGGATATAATGACCGCCAACAGAGTCTTCAGTTTATCGTTACTGCAGCAGGTGTTCAATACGATGCTAAAATGACCAATGGTAATGAGGATTCTTCTTGGAATTCTGTGTGGTACAGTGCCGTTCAAATAAATGGCTTGGACTGGGTAGCAGAAATTTTCATTCCTTATTCTGAATTGCGTTTTCCCAAAAAGAATGTACAGGAATGGGGGCTTAATATGGAACGGGAATTTAGGCGAAGCAGAACTCGCTATAGTTGGAGTAAAGTTGATAATGCAAAAGGTTCTTTCTCTATTTATGATGGCGAGATTTATGGAATTGAAAATATCAAAACCCCAACACGACTTTCCTTTCAGCCTTATATATCTTCATACATAAATAACTATGACGGTGATACAGATGTTAATTTTAATGGTGGTATGGATGTTAAGTATGGAATAAATGATGCCTTTACTCTCGATATGATTTTAATACCGGATTTTGGACAGACTAAATTTGATGAATCTGTGCTTAATTTATCTGCTTTTGAGGTGCAGTACAATGAGCAACGCCCTTTTTTTACTGAAGGGACTGAGCTATTTACAAAAGGGGACCTGTTTTATTCCAGAAGAGTAGGTGGCCCGCCTTCAACGAATGTGGTTTTAAATGAAAATGAAGAGCTGACGGCTTACCCCAATTCAATAGATTTAATAAATGCATTAAAAATTTCTGGACGAACAGATAAGGGATTAGGTATTGGCTTTTTTAATGCCGTTACTGAGAGAACTAAGGTTGACATTATTAATATTGAAACCAATGCCGTCCGGAAAGAAGTGATTGAGCCCACTACAAATTATAATATTTTAGTCCTGGATCAGCGATTTGGGGATAATTCTTCTGTATCATTGGTAAACACAAATACTCTTAGAGAGGGAAGTTTTCGGGATGCAAATGCTACGGGTCTCTATTTTGATATAACCAATAAGAGTAACACTTTTAATTACTACGGTAATCTAGAAGGGAGTTGGGTTAGAGAGGACGATACTAAATTTGGAACAGAAGGACGTGCAGGAGTATCTAAAATAAGTGGAAAACATAGAGTACAAGGCCAAATAAATTTTAGGACTAAGGATTATGATATTAATGATCTAGGATATTCAAGTTCTACCAATTACATTAATTACTATGGATATTATGGTTATAGGTATCTTCAACCAAAGGGTTTTCTTAATAATCTTTTTCTCAATTTTAATCTAAGTCTTGATAGAAGATTGGAGCCAGATCTTTATAGTGTGTTTAATTTTAATTTTAATTCCAGTTTTACAACTAAGGATTTTTTCAACTTTGGAGGAGGTTTCGAAACCACACCATTTGGAAAAAATGACATTTATGAACCCCGTATAGAAGGGCGTTTTGTGAAAATTCCTGCTTATTATGATGGTTGGGTTTGGTTTTCTACAGATTATCGTAAAAAAATTGCACTAGACTTTACAATAGATTGGTATAAATACGATGAAAAGGGAAGGGGACTTTTTATTTTGGAATTGACACCTACCTATAGAGTTTCAGATAAGTTTAAAATGAATTTGGCTTCAAGGGCAGAAATGTCTGATAAGGAAACTGGGTTTGTTAATTTACAAGATGGTAATATTATATTTGGTCAAAGAAACCGTAATACTCTGGTAAATTCATTAGAATCCAGATATATATTCAACAATAAAATGGGGCTCAACCTCGCTTTTAGACATTATTATTCTGAAGTTGCTTATACTGAATTTTATAATCTTGCCTCAGATGGTGAACTCATAACAACTGATAGTCGCGGAACTCAATATGATACAACCTACAATAGTTGGAATATAGATTTAAGGT
>CAXBEL010000139.1:0-11725 GCA_963974735.1 uncultured Flavobacteriaceae bacterium
AAAAACAATTTTATGACACAAAGAATAGAAGTAACCAACGAAGTCAAAGCAGTAATTGACGAATTGCGGGAGCAACACGGCGAACTCATGTTTCATCAGAGTGGTGGCTGCTGTGACGGCTCCTCCCCTATGTGTCTTAATAAAGGTGATCTCATGCTCAATGAGACTGATGTTTGGCTTGGCGAAATTCACGGTTGTGACTTTTATATGTCTAAAGATCAATTTGAATATTGGAAGCATACACATCTCACAATAGACGTGACCAAAGGCAGGGGTTCTAGTTTTTCATTAGAAATTCCGCTTGGTTTAAGGTTTATTATAAAATCAAGAATGTATCGAGAAGATGAAAGATCTGATCTCAGTCCTATACGCTACGGAAACGAAAATGCCTAGTTACTTCTAAATCTCAAAAGCCGTCTATTAATATAGACGGCTTTTTTATTTCTACTAACACGGCAAGGCATATTTATAAATACTTTATTACAAGCACTATTAACTTTTATGTTTAAATAAATTAACTTACATATCATAAGAGCAACATCGACCCATTATGAAAACATTTATACGCAAATCACTTAATTACCCTACTATTTTAGCACTAGCTTTAACAACAATTCTCTTGAGCTGTGACGAGAAAAAATCTGAAAAAGATGCGGCAAAAGAAGTAGCTGTCGAGAATATTGACGTAGCCCAAAATTTTGATTTTGAAACTCGTGAAGGTGACTATGTAACAGATGCCTATCAAGAGCGCGCTGAAGGAAAGGAATGGGCTGTTGTTTCTGTACAGCGCCTTAATGATAAAGAAGCTCAAATAAACATTCTTTCAAGAGCAGATAAAAAAGAACCCAATTGCACCTTTGATCAAAAAGCTGAAGTTCTTGATAAAAACACATTGTTAACAGAAGTAGAGGGGCGTAAAATAACTTTTACTTTTAAAGATGAAACAATAACGGTATCTACTGTTTATCCTGCTGACAGACTTTATTTAGAACACTTTTGTTCTGGAGAAGGTAGTATTGCAGGTGTTTACAATCAACTTGAAACACCGTTGAACGAAGGAGAAAAAAAATCTTTAAATTAGACCTATTTCAAAATTACCTCAACCAGTTTATTTATAAAATCAATCAATAATGTCTTTGATCAAATTTTCATCTTTAAAAACGCAATTTCTTTTAATAGCATTAATTTTCTCTGGAGTACTTTCTGCACAATCATTTAAAATAGCTTTTGATCATACTGCGGTACAATCCAGTAATCTGGAAAACAGTGCTAAGTTTTATAAAGATATACTTAAGCTAGAAGAGATTCCAACACCTGCCGACAACCCAAAATTACGTTGGTTTTCAATAGGCGATAATCATCAACTTCATCTTATTGATGCGGAAAATGAAACTGTAAATCCACAGCATAAAGCCGTTCACTTTTCCCTTCACGTGGATAATCTAGATAACTTCATTAAATACATAGAAAGTAAAGGAGTTGATTATATAAATTGGTTAGGCGATAGCAAAAGTCCCAGTATACGCCCCGATGGTGTCAAACAGGTCTATGTAAAAGATCCTGATGGCTATTGGATAGAAATTAACGATGCAACTTATTAATTCTTTCACTAGCAAGAATACAGATTTCATCCATGTATAGGATCTGAGATAAATCAAGTTTGATTAAAATAATTTAATCCTTCTGTTATATTTCTCTAGGATTACACTTTTCTGCATTTGCAGCAGTCTTCCCTACAATATATTGTATATATTATAAACTGGTTTTGGGTCATAATTTATACTCGCTCACGATATGAATACTATTTTTCAGCAAATAATTATAGAGGCCACAAAACGTAGGCTCAAAAAGAAGAAAACCAAGCTTCCTATGCGCCAGTTTGCGCGTGAAGTAAAAAATACACGTGTAGAAGCCAAACATTTATTACGCGATACATTTCTTATTTTGTTGGGTATATTCTCAGCTGGTTTTGGTCTTAACGGTTTCTTGTTACCTAATTCATTTATAGACGGTGGCGTTACGGGTATCTCTCTTATAGCTACTGAGATTACAGGTATTTCATTCTCACTGCTTCTTATTGGCATTAATATTCCCTTTATAATAATGGCATTTTCTACTATAGGCAAACAGTTTGCACTGCGAAGCTTTATTGCTATTTTATTTCTGGCTTTAACAGTGCATCTTTTACCTCTACCCACTATAACAGATGATAAACTGCTCATTGCTGTTTTTGGAGGTTTTTTTCTTGGGTTGGGAATAGGTCTCGCTATTCGCGGTGGATCAGTTATAGATGGTACAGAAGTTCTTGCAGTTTTTATTAGTAGAAAAACAGCTTTGACGATTGGAGATGTTATTCTTGTTTTTAATGTAATCATATTTGGTGTTGCAGCTTACGTGTTTACTGTTGAGACTGCTCTATATGCCATACTAACCTATTTAGCTGCTTCAAAAACCGTAGATTTTGTTGTAGATGGTATTGAGGAATATGTAGGTGTAACCATCATAAGTGAAAATTATGACGAGATCAGACTTGCCATAATTGAAAAGCTTGGAAGAGGTTGTACCATTTATTCTGGCAAGCGTGGCTATGCAAAAAGTGGGGAAGCACTTAAAGAAACAAGTATAGTTTACACCCTTATCACGCGTCTTGAGATTGCCAAGCTTCAAACAGAAATTGATAAAATAGATAAGAATGCCTTTGTCATTATGCAAAGTGTGAAAGATGCTAAAGGAGGAATGATTAAAAAGAGGCCAATGCAATAAACATAATTCAAAAAAATTGACTTATTTATTTATTTTTTAAACATCTCGCAAATGCCACTTACCTGTGGCTCATCTGCTTTTATTTCATAAAATAATACCTAATTTTAAGGTATTCAGATTCAACTTTATGAAAAAGCAACATATATTAAAAATTTTAGCCTCCAACTTTCTTTTCCTAATCCTATTAAACTTCGAAGTAAGCGCCCAACAGATGAACAATTATTCACCTCAATTTGGCATTTTTGAAAATCAGACTAATATAGGCAATCCAGCAAAAGAAGGCAGTGTTTCTTATAATGCCGATGAGCAGGAATACACCATTGCAGGTTCCGGGATTAATATGTGGGCAAATAGTGATCAATTTCAGTTTTTGTATAAATCAATACAAGGGGATTTTATTCTCCGCGCAAGGGTTAAGTTTTTAGGAGCAGGTACTGATCCCCATCGCAAGATAGGTTGGATCGTGCGGAATAACCTAAGTGAAAATTCTCCTCATGTAAATGCTTCTATTCACGGGGACGGACTTACCTCTCTACAATACAGAAAGACTCCTGGTGCTATAACAGAACAGATAGAATCTACAGATAAAGCTCCAGATGTGGTGCAGTTAGAACGTAGGGACAATGTCTATTATATGTCTACAGCCAGATTTGGTGAACCTTTTACAACGGTTAAACTGGAGAATGTAGATTTGAGAAATGAGGTTTTTGTAGGCTTATATGTTTGTTCTCACAATCCGGATGTAATGGAAAAAGCTGTTTTTAGTAATGTAAGAATTATTAAACCGGCAGCTCCAGATTTTCAACCCTACCAAGATTATATAGGCAGCAATATGGAAATTATGAATGTGGAAACAGGTCACAGAAAAGTACTTTTCTATTCTGCCCATTCTCTACAAGCACCTAACTGGGTAAATGACGATAAAGATTTGGTCTATAATTCTAATGGATTTTTATATCGATATACTTTTGACGGTGGAGAGGTCAAACAGATAAATACAGGTTTTGCAACCGGAAATAATAATGATCACGTTTTCTCTTTTGATGAGAGTATCTTGGGAATAAGTCATCATAACCAGGAGGACAATGGTACTTCCTCCATTTATTTAATGGATCCTAAAGGAGATTCTATTCCAAAAAAAATAACTAAAAATGGCGTTGGAGCTTCATATCTTCACGGTATCTCGCCAGATAACAAGACAATCATTTTTACTGCAAATCGAAAGGATAAATATGATATCTACGGTATTGATCTAGAAACCAACAAAGAATTTCAAATAACAGACACTAAGGATCTGGATGATGGTTCTGAATATTCACCCGATGGAAAATATATTTACTTTAATTCTAACAGAACAGGCACCATGCAGCTCTGGCGTATGGATGCTGATGGAAAAAACCCGAAGCAATTAACTACAGATACAAATTATAAGGATTGGTTTCCTCACATTTCTCCAGATGGTAAATGGATTTTATTCATTTCATTTCCGCCTGATATTCCTTTTAGCGACCATCCTTTTTACAAACAATGTACACTCCGACTTATGCCTGTGGAAGGTGGATCGCCAAAAATAGTGGGCTATATTTATGGAGGACAAGGTTCTATAAATGTTCCTAGCTGGTCTAAAGACAGCAAACACATAGCCTTTGTTACTAATACAGATTAAATTAAATATGGCTAACCCCGAAATAAAGCTAATTCGCATTAAGGAAAACAATCTTCAAGAATTACAGGATTTGAGCAGACAAACTTTTTTTGACACTTATGGTTGGGGGAATACTGCAGAAAACATGCAGATTTATTTAAACAGGTGCTTCTCTACAGAAAAATTAAAATTTGAACTTAACAATTCTGATTCTGAATTCTTCTTTGCCCAGTTGGAAGGCGCAGTCGTAGGCTATTTAAAACTAAATTATGGAAGCGCTCAAACCGAATTTCAAGAGGAAAACGGTATGGAGGTAGAACGTATTTATGTTGTAAAAGAATACCAAGGCAAAAAAATAGGACGACTTTTAATTAAAAAAGCAATAGACCTGGGTATAGCGCGCAATATGGATTATTTATGGCTAGGGGTATGGGAAAGAAATCCTAAGGCAATTTCCTTTTATGAAAAAAGCGGCTTTTCGCACATAGGAGAACATACCTTTATGTTGGGTACAGACAAACAAACAGATTTTGTTTTTAAAAAGAATCTCCAGGGGGCTGACACAATTCTTCTACATAAATAATCTTATATCTAGCGTTATGAAATTTCCATTAACATGCATCCTTCTAATATTCAGTTGTACTTTTTTCATTAACTGCAAAAGTGAAAATAAAGAAGCTAATAATGGCGACTTACCAGATGAAGAACAATGGACATCTCTTTTTAATGGTAAAGATTTAACCGGGTGGGATACTTATCTGGGAATGCCCTATGAAGAAGGCAAAGATGTATGGGCTCAAAAGCAACAAGCAGACTATAATCCATTTGGCCTTAATAACGATCCATTGGGAGTTTTTACAGTTGTAGAGCAAGATGGAGCACCTGCACTGAGAATTTCTGGGGAAGTTTTAGGTGGAATTTCCACGGTTGAAGAATATGAAAATTATCATTTACAGCTTCAGTTTAAATGGGGTGAAGAAAAACATGAACCAAGATTAGATGCTCCTCGTGATAGTGGCATACTTTACCACGGCAATGACGAACAAGGCACCGAAGGAGGATTCTGGTTACGCTCTCAAGAATTTCAAGTACAAGAAGGGGATTGCGGAGATTACTGGGGTGTTGCAGGTGCACAGATGGACATACGAGCAGAAATGACAACAGACAGTATTTATCAATACAACCCGGATGGAATATTACGTGATTTTGGAGATCATAGTTATTTAGGAAGACACGTTAAAAAACTGGGGGATGGCGAGAAACCCAATGGTGAGTGGAACACATTGGATCTTTACTGTTACGCTGGTGAAAGTGCCCACGTAGTAAATGGTACGGTAGTGATGCAATTAGAAAATTCAACTATAATAGTAGACAGCATAGAAAAGCCCCTGACGAAAGGTAAAATTCAATTACAGACTGAAGGCGCAGAAGTATTCTACAGAAACATTCAAATCAAACCCATTAATAAATTTCCGGAAACATTATAAAATATGAAATTCAACACTTTACCAACACTAGTTTTATTATTTCTTTTTGGATCTCTTGTAGCCCAAAACCCCTTAGACCTAATACAGGTTAAAGACAATGATTTTATTACGGAAAATGGAGAAACTATAATATTTAGAGGATTAGACACCAGTGACCCAGATAAATTAGAAGCCGAAGGACATTGGGACAAAAGCTATTTTGAACAAATGAAAGCTTGGGGCGCTAATCTTGTGCGTTTTCCCGTTCATCCCAGAGCCTGGAACAAACGCGGTAAAGAGAACTATTTAAAACTTCTGGATGATGGTATAAAATGGGCTGGAGAACTGGGAATGTATGTTATAATCGATTGGCACAGTATAGGAAATTTGAAAACCGAAATGTATCAATCTGACATGTATGATACTACTCAAAAACAAACTTTTGATTTTTGGAGAACAATAGCGCAGCGTTATGGCGACAATACCACAGTCGCGTTCTATGAGCTCTTTAATGAACCAACGACTTATAACAATCAATTGGGTACAATATCATGGGATTGCTGGAAAGATCTAAACACAGAAATGATAACCATTGTGCGTGCAAATGGGGGAAAAGGAATTCCGCTGGTTGCGGGCTTTAACTGGGCCTATGATTTAACTCCGGTGAAAGAGGATCCTCTGGAAGTAGAAGGTATTGCCTATGTAAGTCATCCTTACCCTCAGAAAAGACCTAAACCGTGGAAAGAACAATGGGAAAAAGATTGGGGTTTTGTAAAAGATAAATATCCCTTAATTTTAACTGAAATCGGTTTTTCTGGACCTGAAGATCCCGGGGCTCATGTACCTGTTATAAGTGATGAATCTTATGGTGATGCCATCACGCAGTATTGTGACGAAAACGAAATCTCCTATATGATCTGGGTGTTTGATAATCAATGGGCTCCACGTCTTTTTGAAGATTGGAATTATTCACCTTCTAGACATGGCAAATATTTTAAAAAGAAACTTCAGAGTTATGCCTATTAAAAGTAAAACTCATTAAAATTCTATAATTCGCCTGAATTAAATGAATTTAAAATAAGGAATAGAAAAAAGGGATATCTGTCAAGATATCCCTTTTTAATTTCAATGCTCTCAAAATTTATTTTTCTTCTCTACTCCAGTGTCTAACAGGAATAGCCTCTTTAAATTTCTTAATAAAATCAGTATCAAAAGATTTTGCAGTAAATACACCATCATCTTCCTTAATACCAGCCTCGTCTATCATTTCTACACCTTCGCCAGCAAACCCCACGGTTTTGCAATGCATATGTGCTTCCTTAATAAAGTGTTTTATAAAATCATAAGACTTTAATTTATCTACACTTTTCTTTCCTCCAGGGACAAAGACCGCATCATATAAAACGGAAGCCGCTGTAGCGTGGCTTTTATCCGCTTTCATGGTCTCACCATTATCACCTTTTACCATACCCAGCTTTTTATAAATAATGTCTGCCATGGCATTATCCTCTTTCAGAGCTTTTTTAAGTTGGTCTACATGATCATAATGATATCCCTCTTCAACCAGAATGGCAACTTTACGGCCTGTGATGTCATCTTTAACCGTATTTTCCATACTTAAAGCAGGCGATTCTTTAGTATAATCCTCATCTGCCTTACTGGATTGTGGGATGTCCACACCAATATTATCAGCTACACCAGCAGCCAGATCCTTGTGGATATGATTTAAATGATCTACCATTTTTTCGCGTATTGCTTCGGTATCCACTTTACTCAATTCAAAACTAAAAGCATTGATAATATGTTGCTTTTCAGGTTTTGTCATACTATTGAAAAATAAACGAGCTTGAGTGTAATGATCTTTAAAGCTATCTGCACGTTTACGAACTTTTACAGCATCAATTTTTTCAGGATAACTCACATATCCACCATCCTTTTCAGCAACTTCTGCCGGCTTATTATCATTAAGGGCGTTAGGTTCATAATTGGTTCTACCCTTATCTATTGTCTGACGCATAAAGCCTCCTCTTTGATTATTGTGAGATGCGTTGATAGGTCTATTTATAGGAATTTCAGCAAAATTAGGCCCTCCCAGTCTGGTTAATTGAGTGTCTGTATAAGAAAACAACCTACCCTGCAAGAGAGGATCGTTTGTAAAATCAATACCAGGCACTACATGTCCTGGATGAAAAGCCACCTGTTCTGTTTCTGCAAAAAAGTTATCGGGATTTCTATTTAAAACCATTTTTCCCAACATTCTTACAGGAAAATCCTCTTCAGGCCAGATTTTGGTCGCGTCCAGTATATCAAATGGGGCTTTATCTTCTTCGCCTTCTTTAATAACCTGAACACCAAATTCCCACTCGGGGAAATTTCCCATATCTATAGAATCGTATAAATCGCGACGGTGAAAATCTGGATCTTGGCCAGAGACCTTTAATGCTTCATCCCAAACTAAAGAATGCGTTCCCAATTTTGGTTTAAAGTGAAATTTAACAAGATGTGATTCGCCTTTAGCATTTATAAAACGAAAAGTATGGATTCCAAAACCTTCTATCATGGCGAAACTTCTAGGAATAGCTCTATCAGACATAACCCACATCATCATGTGCATCGCCTCTGGTGTTAAAGAGATAAAATCATAGAAATTATCATGGGCAGAAGCCGCCTGAGGAATTTCATTATGAGGCTCCGGTTTTACCGCGTGAATTAAATCTGGAAATTTAATGGCATCCTGAATAAAAAATACAGGAATATTATTCCCTACCATATCAAACACACCGTCATCTGTATAGAATTTAACAGCAAACCCTCTTACATCCCGAGCTGTATCTGCAGATCCTTTAAATCCTGCCACGGTAGAAAAACGAACAAAAACCGGTGTTTTTTTTCCTTTTTCATTTAAAAATCCTGCTTTGGTCAGATCATCATGAACATCATAGCTTTCAAAATAACCATGGGCACCAGAGCCACGTGCATGTACTACACGTTCTGGAATACGCTCGTGATCAAAATGCGTGATTTTTTCCCGCATGATAAAATCTTCCAACAAGGAAGGTCCGCGATCTCCTGCTTTAAGCGTATTTTGATTATCATTTATACCTGTTCCTTGATTTGTGGTCAACTTCTCGCCACTCTCCCGAGTATGCCCTTTAAGCTGTTTACTTTTTTCGTCCATTATTAGTTGTTTTTTTAATTCTCTATTCAAGCTTGAAATTAGTATTATTAAAAATGATTTGCGAACACATTCAGAATATTAATAGAAATATTATACTTATTTAACTTTTGGTTTTGAATTCATTAGTATTTGCTTCACTTTAATTTTTTAATCTTTAAAATATTATTAAAATCAATGTTTAGATGAATACAATAAAGAATAGTCAAGAGATTTTTGATGCTGTACGTAAAAACGATTTAGAAGAAGTAAAGAATCAAATAGCTGAAGGAATTGCAATTGACGGTACAAATGAGAAAGGTTTCACTCCTCTAATCCTATCCACATATCACGGATATTTGGATTTAAGCAGATTCCTATTAGAGCAAGGAGCAAATATTGACCATCAAGATGATTCTGGAAACACAGCTTTGATGGGCGTATGCTTTAAAGGCAATAAAGAGGTGGTTTCGCTTTTATTAAAATATGGAGCAGATGTAAATATCAAAAACCTTAATGGGGGGACAGCTTTAATGTTTGCAGCAATGTTTGGACATGAAGATATTGTAAAAAAGATTGTTATGGCCGGCGGAAAGTTGAGAGAAAGAGATCTTAGAGGATTAAGTGCTATAGATCTAGCTGCGCAACAAGGAAATCAAGAGATGGCAGATTTAATATCTAAATTGAGCGAAAAATATTGAATGTTTAATATTTACATACCATAAATATATAATCCATAGTATGCGGCTTTAATCGACGGTATTTAAAATAGATTCTTCGTAACTTTGCGCACTAAAATAAGGATAATGATTATAGCAAAAAACCGAGAAGAGATTGAATTAATGAGAGAGAGTGCTCTTATCGTTTCAAGAACGTTAGGTATGCTAGCCAGTGAAGTAAAACCAGGTGTTACCACTCTACACCTTGATAAATTAGCGGAAGAATTTATACGGGACAACGGTGCTATACCAGGATTTTTAGGATTATATGATTTTCCCAATACACTTTGCATGAGCCCTAATGAACAAGTTGTTCACGGCTTTCCTACAGATGAACCTTTAAAAGAAGGAGATATTATATCTATAGATTGTGGAGCTATAAAAAATGATTTTTATGGTGATCATGCCTATACATTTGAGGTGGGTGAAATAGATCCAGAAACAAAAAAGCTTCTTGAAGTCACTAAAGAATCACTTTATATAGGAATTGCTGAATTTAAGCATGGTAAACGTGTGGGCGATGTAGGATTTGCAATCCAAAATCACTGCGAAAAACATGGTTACGGTATTGTACGTGAATTAGTGGGTCACGGTTTAGGTAAAAAGATGCATGAAGATCCAGAAATGCCTAACTATGGAAGACGTGGAAGAGGCAAAAAATTTATTGAAGGTATGGTAGTTGCCATAGAACCTATGGTAAATAAAGGAACCCACAGAATAAAACAACATCGCGACGGGTGGACAATTACTACTAGAGACAATGAGCCAAGTGCTCATTTTGAACATGATGTAGCATTAATTGATGGAAAACCAGAACTTTTGTCAACTTTTAAGTATATTTATGATGCTCTTGGAATTGAAAGTGATGAAGAAGCACCATTTAGAGCACATCAACTAACCAACTAACAACCAGACCCCTGCCGCATGCAATTAGAAACATGGATAAAATACCGTGAAGAAAATTGGGAGGAAGACTACCATATAGGTTTATCAAACTATGGTAGAGTGAAAAGCTATGCGATTGATCCTCTGGGAGCAATTATTGATGGGGGAAATATTAATGGTTATACTACTCTTAATATAAAACTGCAAAATGGAAAACGGCGTAATTTTTATCTGCATAAAATTATAGCCAAAGCTTTTTTAGAGCCTAAAGAAAACGAGAAAGCGGTTATCCATATCAATCACGACAAAAAAGATAATAGACTGGTTAATCTTAAATGGGTTACCCACAAAGAGCGCTATGCACACCAGAAAACAAGTCCTTTAGATATAAAAAGACGTAATTCTGGTAAAAGACATTATACAAAACTGAGCTATGCTGAAGCAAAAGTGCTCAAGAAAAAATTACTTGACCCCAACCGTAGAACCCGTTTAAAAATTCTTGCCAAGCAATTTGGCGTTTCAGAAATGCAACTTCACAGAATAAAGACAGGGGAAAATTGGGGTGATCTCGAAGTATGATTAAAGCTATTTTCAAGCAAATTCTCAACACAGTTCCGCGTCCTCTTCTTATACGGCTTAGTTATATAGTAAGACCTATCTTAGCCCTTGCATTACAAGGAAAAAAATATAAGGATCCTATTGATGGTAAGAGCTTCTCCAAGTTTTTGCCTTACGGTTATGAAAAAACCAGAGAGAATGTTTTATCTCCATCAACCCTTTCTTTAGAAAGACATCGCCTGTTGTGGCTTTGGCTTCAAAGAGAAACTAATTTCTTTGATAAACCCGCAAAAGTTTTACATTTTGCTCCGGAGCAAGCCTTTTATAAGCGTTTTCGTAAAATGAAAAATTTAGATTACACGACTACAGATCTAAATTCTCCTTTGGCAGATATTAAAGCAGATATCTGCAATTTGCCTTTTGAGAATGATACTTATGACATAATTTTTTGCAATCACGTTTTAGAACATATCCCAGATGATACTAAAGCTATGCAAGAGCTATTTAGAGTTTTAAAACCAGGAGGAAAAGCCAT
>CAXBEL010000140.1:0-11711 GCA_963974735.1 uncultured Flavobacteriaceae bacterium
CGACCGCCCAATTATTACTACCATTATCCGGATCTGGTTTAGGGATTGTTTCGTTAATATAATTTTCTGGCAAGCTCCCTTTTGGCACCTCTGGTACTGTAACTTCCCAATCGCTCCAATCTCTTTCTTTAGGAATAACCGGATCTACTATATCAAAAAAATCAGGATATAATAAATCAAATCTCTCTTTGCCATATTTTTTTAAAAAATTAGTGTACTCCAGATCAACATCACCTCCCGCCAGCATATCTGTCATATACATAAGCAGTAAGGCTGTTTTTTCTACCGTCCATTGTTCTGGTTTGTAATCCAGTAATTTATATTCAATAGGATAATCTTCAGGCTCTAATGAGTTTATATAACTATTCACACCATCTCGATAGGCTTCAAGAAGTTCAATTGTACCAGGGGTTTCCCGCATTACGTTTAAATTGTTTTCTGCGCCAAAAACCATCCCTTTTCTCCGCTGTGTGCGATCATAACCCAAAGCATCTTCACCTACTATTTCAGATAATCGTCCGGCAGCGGCAAATGTTTGAAATTCCAGCTGCCATAATCTGTTTTGAGCCGTTACATAACCTTGAGCTCTATATAAATCAGCATCATTTTGGGCAAAAATATGTGGAATAAGATTTTTATCGTAGGATATTGAAACAGGTTCCTTAAGCCCAGAGATGGTTATGGTTTCGTCATCAGTGGATTCTGAAATCTCATTTTGCCATATTCCGTGGGCAGGATCTAAAAATTTTCCTATGGGTGGTATTGAACCTAATTTTGTGTTGAAAACATAAAAAATAGCCGCTGTTAAAACCAGGGCTAACGTAAACTTAGCGTATTTCATAAATGATTGCTTTTAAAAAGCTATCCTGCCATTGGGTGCAGTATTGTTTTGAACAAGTTATTAATTTAATTATAAAGATTCAATTTTATAATTAAACTGTGATTTTATTATAGATTACTGAGAATATATCAGAAACGTGATTAAAATGAAAATATTCATCTAATTCTGTAACCTATAAACATCAGCTCCCGTCATATAATCACATGAACCATCTGGATGATTTTAAAATTATCGAGCAAGTGCTTGAGGGCAGGGAAGAAGCCTATGCTGTTCTAATAGAACGGTATGAACAGCTTGTTTTTACACTTGCTCTGCGTATGCTTAAAAACAGAGAGGATGCTGAGGAAGCGTCACAAGATGTTTTTGTGAAAGCTTTTAAGGCATTAAATAAATTTAAAGGAGAAGCTAAATTTTCAACTTGGATATACAGAATAACTTATAATAAATGTCTGGATATGCTTGCCAGAATTAAAAGACAACCCGCAGTAGCAGATATTGAAGAACTAAATCATTCGAACTTCAAAGAAGTAGAAACGGTAATAGATAAAATGGAATTAGAAGAGCGTAACGCTCAGATTAAAAAGTGTATTGAAAGTTTACCAGAAGATGAAGCCTTTTTAATTACGGTCTACTATTTTGAAGACAGAAGTGTAAATGAATTAGTTCAAATAACAGACTTGACGGAAAGTAATATAAAGATTAAATTGTATCGTGCCAGAAAACGCTTGTTCACCATGTTGAATAAAATCCTTTCGGAGGAAAAAAAAACGGACTTATGAAGGAATATGATGAAGAATTTTTAAAGAGATTAAGTGATAAGACTGTTGGCAATCTTGATTTGGAGAAGCCTTCAGTTGGATTTTCTGCACGTGTGATGAATCAAATCAATGCTCGCGTAGAAGATAAGAGTCTTTATGTTTATACGCCTTTAATTTCTAAAAAGGTGTGGATGATAATTGCATTTGCCATCGTAGCACTTGTGGCGTACGTTTTTAAAGAGAATATATATTGGGAAGTAATTCCGCAGAAATTAAGTGCGATAGATTTTACTTCAAGACTAAGTGATTTAAAATTTAAAATCTCAATGCCTAATTTACCCTATATATTTATTGTGGGAGTAAGTATATTAGCATTTATGACCCTCGTAGAAATACCATTAATCAAAAGATTGATTGAAAAGAATTAATAGTAAAAAGGGTTGAAATATAAATATTTCAACCCTTTTTAATTCCTGTAATTAAGATAAATTGTCCTGCTAAAACATTAATTCCTTAACGGTATTTATCTCTTCCAATAAAATAGTGTGAGGTCTATTGGGATAAATATTAAGATCCACTTGAGCTCCCATTTTTTCTAATATAGTTTTAGATCTTTCACACCTCGAAAGTGGAACATGCATGTCCTTATCACCATTACCAATAAAAATGTTTGTTCCTTTAAAATCACCATTATATTTTGAAGTATCCAGTTCCTTGCCTATTAACCCACCAGTAAAAGCAGCAATACCAGCATATTTATTTGCATACTGAGCAGCAACTTCTAAGGTAAGGCACGCCCCTTGGGAGAAGCCCATTAAATAAATATTCTCGTAAGGTATCTGCTGAGAAGTTTCATCTATTAAGCGTTTTACAATTGATACGGCAGAAGACAACCAAGGCTCGTTAGTTTGCTCGTCTGCCATAAAACTATTGGGATACCAGGTGTTATTAGTGGCTTGTGGAGCGGCAATGTAAAAGCTGTCATCTATAAATTCTTGAGCTAGGCCTAAAATATCATGAGCAGTTGCACCCCGACCATGTAAAAGAATCAAAGCTCTTTTTGCCTCTCCCAGAGATTTGCCACTTTCTATAATATTATAACTGTGCATTAGTCGATGTATTTATCAATTTTAATTTCAATGGGAATTAAGCTCTTTTCTATTGTAGTGCGATTAGGTTCTTCCCAAGATGGAAGTTTTAATAATTCGCCCAATTTATCCTGTGGCTCATCAATTGTAAAACCTATATCACTTGTTGCGACTTCAAATAGTACTCCGCCTGGTTCTCTAAAATAGATAGAATGAAAATATTGTCTGTCCAGCACAGGTGTTGGGCTTACCAAACCTTGTGTTAATAGATGCTCCCTAAATTCTAATTGTGTCCCATCATCTGGTGTTGCAAACGCAACGTGATGAACAGTTCCTGCACCACCCAAACCTCTAACTTCTTTAGGATCGTGAATTATATCTACGTAGCTACCCGGTTTATCTGTTGTAGTAAAACGAAATCTATTATTTTTTTCAAATAAAAGATTATGTTCCATTTGTCCCGTTAAAAGACTAACCGTTTGCTCATAATTACTTTCTCCCAGTGTTACGCCATAAAAACCTTTTACAGCATATTCTAAAGGAATCTGACCGTATGAAAATCCTGGGCGGGTATCGGTTTTATTGGCGACAAGTTCAATACCCATACCATCATAATCTTCAAAGTAAAGAGAAGTTTCGTGATCAAAATGTTGCTGAGGTTTGTGATATCCTATATTAAATTTTTCAAGTCTTCGCATCCAATATTCCAATGAATTTTCTGGAATAGAGAAAGAAGTTACTTTTACCTGACCATTACCTTTTCTGCCTGTAGCAGCACCTTGAAAAGGGAAAAAGGTTAGTATGGTTCCCGGTTCACCTATTTCATTACCATAATAAAGGTGATAGATGTCTGGAGCATCAAAGTTTACGGTTTTTTTGACCATGCGTAATCCTAGTATGCCTGCATAGAAATCTAGATTACGCTGTGGATCTGAAGCGAAGGACGTCACGTGATGAAGTCCGGTTATTTTATTTTCCATATCATTATGAATTTAGTCCTTAAAACAAAATTACATGCAAAGATAATAAATGTTTATACAATAGTTGTATATACAAATGTTATTTATTGTTTAAAAATGTTTTCTCAAATACTTATTTATTCAATTCTTTTTGAATCTTCAGGTTTGTTGAAAAAATCCTCTGAGAGATTTATAAATTTAAAATTACTCAATGTCGCTTCACCAATAGGGGTACCTTCGATTCCCTTTTCTTGAGTCCAATTGTAGAATTTCCAATTTGTTGCTAGGGGTATTCCTTTTACAGTTTTATAATCTGAGTAAACAATGGCGTGGGGTTCTGCTTCAGCCTTTTCTATAGTCTTTCCAAAAGTTACAATATAACCGGCAGTGTTAAGGGTTTTATCTTCATTTAAATAAACCACATACCAATCATCAGAAGAGTCACCAGTTCCGGCTTCAAAAGTCATTTTCAAAGCATCACGAAGCGTATCATTTAATTGGAGATCTCCTAAAGGTTTAATATTTACGCCAGAATCATTCAATTTATAAGGCATGGCAAAAAAATAGGCCCAGGTAAATGCATCAAAACGTGCATTCTTATCATCTGCATCTTTTGGGCTGAGGTAGAGCGAGTTGCCATCAAAGATTAATTGACTTCCATCTTTTTTATCCAGTCTTATTTTGCCAGAATTCGTCAACATAGTTAGCTTTCCTGCAACACGCTCTTGACCACCAAAGTTTAACCGAATATCAAAACTTACGGCTTCTTCATTCATAAACTCCTTTTTGTGATGTGCGCTTTCTACAGCTTCTGTAAAAGCTTGATCTAAGGATGGAGCACCATTCCCAATCCCTCCATCAGGCTCTATTGGATACATCTTTTGTTCAGCATTTTCGCCATTATTTTTGCATTGAATAAAAAATAGAGAAAGAAAAAAGATTAGTAGAATACGTTTCATAGAATTGGTTTGTGAGAATTAAGTGGGTCTGAAATTTATAAATATAAAAGTTATAGTCTCCCGCTAGCAAATAAGTCGATTAATGCAATGGAGATAAAAATACTAAGCTGCTTGATGATGCGATCTAATCACTCTTTGAAGCTTTGGCAATCAATATCTAACTAAATCATTCCCAAAAGTACTTTTTTAATAAAGCTTCTAGACTTTTTACAGTTAGGGGTTTGCGTTCATAACCATTAATTTCTGGGATTGATTCTGCTCTTGTAAGATCATCTGGATTGGGGGAGGTTGTTAGCATTACCAGTATAATCTTTCCTTTTTGCTCAATAGAGAGTTTCTTGTACTCTTCTATAAAATCCCACCCACTCATATTGGGCATATTAATATCGAGTAAAATTAAATCTGGTTGGGGATATTTACCTTTTTCTGATTTTTGAAGGAATTCTAATGCCTGTGAGGCACTTTGCGTGGTTTTAATTTTTTCGGCACATTGGAGGCGTTCTATTACCCACCGATTTAAAAAATTTGTTGCCCGATCATCGTCTATAAGTAAGACGCAGTTTAATTTTTGTTTCATATAATTGTAACTCTATGAGATGGGGATTGTAAAATAAAATGTACTTCCTTCATTAATTTTAGACTCTGCCCAGATTTCACCGCCATGTAGGTGAACTATCTTTCTACAATGCGCCAGACCAATGCCAGTGCCCTCTATATCGTCTCGATTATGAAGTCGCTGGAATATTACGAAAATTTTATTGAAGTTTTTGTCAGCAATACCAATTCCGTTATCAGAAATACTAAATTTATAAAACCCATTTTCTTCCACAGCTTTAATATGAACTACAGGGTCAACACCTTCTCTATGAAATTTTATGGCGTTATTGATAAGATTTTGAAAAAGCAACCTCAATTCTATTTTATATCCTTGAACCTTTGGTAAATCTTCAACGGTTAAGACAGTTGCCGTTTCTCTTATAAATATGCTCAGATCTTGTTGAACAAACTTGACAATTTCATTGCAATCTACCATTTCCAACTTGCGTTCACCACCTATTCTTGAGTATTGCAATAAGCCGGTAATCTGATCTCGCATTCTATCTGTAGCTTCTTTTATAAACTGAAAATAAGTATCTGCCTGCTCGTCTAATGTGTCTTTGTATTCTATTTCTAAAACATCCACAAAACTGGATATTGTTCTTAAAGGTTCCTGTAAGTCATGAGAGGTGATAAAGTTGTATTCTTCTAATTCCTGATTTTTCTGCTCTATTTTTCTTACATACTGCCGTAGCATAGCTTCCGCTTTCTTCCGCTTTGTGATATCTTGACGTATAGATAGATATTGATAAATTTTGCCAGTTTCATCTTTAAAGGGAACTATTGTGGTATGTTCCCAATAATCTGTACCATTCTTTGCTGTATTTTTAATGTCACCCACCCATATCTTTCCAGAACTGACTGTTTTCCAGAGATTCTTAAAAAAGCTTTTTGGGTGATGCTCCGAATTGATAATATTATGGGATTTACCAATAAGCTCAGACTCTTCATACTTTGAAATCTCGCAAAAATTGGAATTTACGTAATGAATAATATCATTTTCATCTGAAGAGGAAACAATGAAACTTGCATCCAGCCCTTTTTTGAAGTAGAGTAACTCTGCATTTGCACTTTTTAAAGACTCTTCAAGTCTATTTCTGATTTCATCAGTCCTGTTTAAATGAGTAGAAACAAGTGCGATGTAAAGAAAACAAAGGAGCATTAGGGTTACTGTATAAATAGCGATACCAAAATCCTTCTCTACCCAATTTTCATTTGTAACCCATAATAAGGCGTAGCTAAGCAATAGCGGAACTATTATTATAAATGGCAGCAGAAATCGAAATATTTTACTTCCCTCTAAATATCCGGTAAGAAGTCCTGTTATTCCAAGTGTGTTATTTTTTAAAGAAAGGGCAATGGATAAAAGAAAGAATAGGGCGGAAGTGTGTATAGCCATTGTGTTTAAAAAAGCAATCCTATTCTCCATAGGGATTTGCAACACAAAGGAATTTATAGATATAAGAGCAATTAAAGTGACGCTATGAAGTGCATATTGCGCTATTAATTTTATCGTCTTCTGTTTTGAATAAATGCCCCACAAACAAAGGGCGGTTAAAATAAAGCAAATTGCAGTTGCTGGCGACATTCTTCCTGGATACTGGAGTGAAAGGGAGTCACTAACCAATAAAGTGTCTATATTAAAATCTTTGCCAAACTGATATTCTAAAAAGGTAAGAAAACTAACGGCTAATATTAATATTGCAATTACAGAGTTTAACAGTCTGAATACTTGTTTCTCTTTGAAAGTAAATAAGAGCCCTAAACCACACAGAAATAGAAGTAAAGCGGTATTAAATTTCATAGTTGCACTATCAGGAATAATACTTAATATCCTGGGTACACCCGTTAGCCACCCTATAATTACAAGCAGAGATATGGAAATGGTAAAAAACGCAGTTATACTAATTACAGTAGAATAACTATTTCTAAAATTAATTGCCATATTTCTTATTATAACAAGTAAATAAAATTTATAGGTTATTATTTATATTAATATATGTTTTTTGCGAAATTCAATTATTACTTGCAAAATATTTTCCAAATAAAGGGTTTTTTAAGTGATGAATTTAAACTTTATTCAATTTCAATTTGTTTTTTTAAGTTTTTATTAAATATGCATAGAAAAAATTATAGAAGGTAAATTTTTCTATAATGCCATATTAATTGCAGGGTAAAAGGAGAGGGGCTAACTCAGAACTTTAATTTCCAACTATTATTGCTTAGATAAGATCAATATCGAAAACAGATTTTTAATTTAAAACTTAGCTGAAAATTAGTTGTTGAGACAATAAATTAATTTTTCTGATATAACAGAAAGATAGTGAAAAAATATAGATATTAATAATAATAGGAGGGCTTATCTATTTATTTGTAGCTAACGCCCACATATCCAACCCAGTGATGATTATTAGCAGGAGCCGTTGTGCCCATACCTATATTTTCAACATTAATATGTGGATTATGGTAACTACTTCTGTAATCAACAAGAGTTCCTCGTAAAGGTTTTTTATTTTGTAGAACACTCAATTTATTGGCAAAAAGTAATCCAAACGGAACCGAATACCTGCCACACCACACCCAATTATATTCTTCATAATCATTTTCTTGAACTGTGTAGGTGTTGAAAGACCTGATTTTTTCTGGAGATAAAGTATTAACAAGGCATTCCGAAATGATTTTTAAATCTTTTTGTCTGGTTTTAGCTGTACCCAAGCTATCCACTCCAAAGGGTGCCATGTTTTTACCTCCCCAGTCTTTATCTCCATAGTGAACGGCGTCATTAGAGATTACTACAGCAAGATCTTTACCATATTTCATTTTGCCTTCTTTCATAAGATTATCTAAACCTTTGGAGAGTTCTGATGATAATTGCTCCATCTGATCATAAGCCATATAGGGAACGAGAATTGGTATTATTTCGACTTTGGGATTATTTCTTTTTAGAAAAGGAGTAATGGCCTCGAGAGAATGCTCTAGCTGCATCATGCTGTCATGAACGATATAAGTTTCTTTAGAAAGAGAGCTAATCAACTTATTCCGCATGGTAGAAATATTGATTAAACCGTCCGGACTTTTCCAAGCATTATAAGAGCCAAAAATCAATTTATCCTGTAATTCAAAATTTCTTGCTCTATGTGCTACACCTATTAAGATTACCGTTTTGGCTTTAATCCCGGCTAAGGTTTTAGCGTATAAACCTGCGGCGTAGGCATAATCATCATGCGGACATATAACCGCTTTATAAACGGCATCTGTTTTAATTTTGTCCCGTGGAGCTATACGGGCAAGTACACTATCCATTTGCCAATTATATTGAGCAAAACCCACGGTGTCAACTTGATTGCGAATCTTTTGATGAGTATTTGAATTTCTCTTTTCTTGCTTAACTTTTTCTTGACAGGAAACGGTCAATATACTTAGTGAGAGAATGAAATATAAAAGTTTAATACGCATAGAATTCTTAAAAGTTACTTCATCTAAACTACTAATTATTTAAGGCTGAAACTAAAAAACCTTGAAACTGTTTTAAGAATCAAGGTTTTTTTTTGAAAATTGTATGATTATTTAAACAGTCACGACAATCTTTCCTTTCTGCTGATTACTTTCCATATACTCGTGCGCTTCAACTATATCATCAAATTTGAAGGTTTTGTCTATAACAGGCTTCAGATCTCCTGATTTCAATTTTTCAAAAATAAAATCTTTGGCTTTTTCCAAACGTTCGGGATTGGTTGTAATTTCAAAAAGAACATAACCTCTTATAGTTAGTTGCTTAGAAAGAACTTCCATAAATGGAAACGGAGTTTCTTTAGAAGAAAGCATACCATATTCTATAATCATTCCGCCTTGTGCAGCGGCTTTTGCCAGATCACTTACAATAGGTCCTGTTATTGGGTCAAACAACAGATTAACACCTTTATCTTTTGTGATTTCCATTGCCCGTTCTGCCAGATCCTCATCATCTGTTACAATTACATGATCTGCTCCAGCATCTAATAAATCCTGCTTTTTATTTTGTTTACGAGTCGTTGCAATTGCAGTTGCTCCTATGGCTTTTGCTATTTGTATAGAAGCCATACCCACACTACTGCTCGCAGCAGTAATCACCACGCTCTGACCAGCTTTTAGATTACCTATTTCTACCAATGCACCATATGAAGTAAGGTATTGCATCCAGATTGTAGTAGCCTCTTCTTCAGAAAGATTTTCGGGGTATTTTGTCACAGCATGTTTTGGTACCACCACTTTTTCACCATACACTCCATATTCTTTCATGGAGAAAGCGGGAATTGTACTTACTTTATCTCCTTTTTCAAATCCTTTTACACCAGACCCCATTTCTTCAATTGTTCCGCTCGCTTCATAACCCAAGCCTGACGGAAGTTCGGGTTGTTCTAGATACTGTCCCGCCCTAAAGGCCACCTCTGCTCGATTTAAACCTATTGCAGAAACTTTTAAAAGAATTTCATCATCCTTAAGTTGCGGTATTTCCTCATTTTCTATTTTTAAGACTTTTGCTTTTCCGGTTTCGTGAAACCGAACAACACGTGTAGTACTCATAGTTTATTTTTTTAGTTGATTTATTACAAAGTTTATGAATCAAAGTCATTATTCGCAAAGAATTATGATAAGATAAGTTTATAGTGGGTTTGTTTGAATTTTGTTAAAAATTAACCACAAGTATTTCCATTTACACGCCGATATAGATAGAATTAGTTCCCCTCGGGTAAATAGAATTTTTTAGATCTGACTGGTGAATAATGAGTTTATTCTTTTAAGTTGAAGGATCACCTTAAGATCAGAAGAATTCGATTTAAAATATGGTTTTATAGGATATTAGTAGAAATGAAGGGTGTACTGTGGTTTACAGGAACTTCTTATAAAAAGTAGTAATTGGTTTTTGACACAACTATTCATTTTGAGCGTATCCACTTTAACGTTCCAGGTTCCATACCTTTAAATTTTGGGTCGTCTTTTAGTTTACCTACAAAAAGAACTTCAGGTTGTATGGCGTGTTTTATAGCGTGATAAAGTTTAGACTGAGTGAGTGTAGATCGCACCAAGTACAAACCAAAGGAAAATTTGACCATTTCTAGTTTCTCAACAATCTCTGAAACATCTTGTGCACTTTCAAAGAAGACAACAAATAGAATAGTTTCGTCTTTAGTTGATTTCATATTTAGCAGCCTTTTTAATTCTTGGGATTTATAACTAATATGGTTTCCTTTTTTTCTGGAGGATTTTTTATACGCACCCTAATTGCGTGATAAACCCATTCATCACCTTTTCTGTAAGCCTCAATATCCATAACACCCTTTGCCTTACTGCCCTTAATACGTACGTGTAGATCAACATTTTTGTTTTCATTTTTATAGTTTACCTCGCCTTCTAAAATTGCCATTCTATCTATAGGCTGAAGCGTGCCTAAAACTATAGCTACACGCTCGTTTTGTTGGGCTAATTCTAAAGCGTTTTCAGTAAGCTCTGTATCTACATATGCTTTTGTAAAATCCCCAACAATCTTATCAGATCCTGTGGAAAAGAAAAAACCAACAGTAAGTAAGAAAATACCACTCAAAAGCAGTAGCGATCTCCAATATTTTTGCGACCAACTTGAATTTGGTAACATTTATACAATTTTGAGTTTGTGTTTAAAAAGGAAAAGTTATAAAAAACGTATAACTTAAGGGATGATCAATTCACTTTGTTCCACTCAATTTTAATAGCCGAAAATTTAGAAGTAACAAGTTCAGTATCTTCTAGAACTCTAAAACCATTTTTTTTGTAGAATCCCAATGGAGATTTATAGAATTGGCCGTTGGCTCTTTTAAAAGTCTTTTCTGTTATTACCCAACCATTAAGTTGGGTTCTTTTTTGCTTTGCGGTATGTAGCATTTCTGTACCAAAACCTTTGCCGTGCAGTGCACTGTCCAAAAGAGCTGCAAACCAGCGCTCACCCTCTCTAATAAAATCAAAATACCAACCTTTTACTATTCCCGCAGCATCTTTTAGGAGCAAGTGCTGCTGATCACCAAGTTCATTAAGATAATCGTCAAATTGCTTAAGATTAGAATACTGCATCATCAGCGGGTACTCTGTATTCCAGAGATGAAAGATATCTTTCTTTTCGGATTGTGTTAGTTTTTTGCTTTGGGAGAAAGTCAATTTGATAATTATTTAGGTTGGTTTGAGATATACATCTTCTAATAAATAATATATGATATAATTAAGAATATAAATATTTCTCGCAGACCTTACATTATCCCTCCAAAGAAAATAGCATTCATTAATAGTTTATTAGTACCGTACCAGAATGCCCTAAAGTTTGTATTGTCTGTAAATACAATAACATCCCCTCTTCCAGAACTATTGTGTACAAAAGGTCGAGTTCCTTTTAATGCTTCCAGATTTATTGGACTAATATAACCACTGGATAGAGGTGTATCTGTATAAACAATAGGATTATTATAACTAGACAGTATATCGTATAATTCTTCTGTTGTAGG
>CAXBEL010000141.1:0-11507 GCA_963974735.1 uncultured Flavobacteriaceae bacterium
CATTGCAGTTCTTTGACCACCCGGAAGGGTACGTGACTCACGATGGACAGGGAGGCTATTCGTACGTCTACCAGTTCCGTGACCACATCGACAATGTTCGTTTAAGTTACACGGATGCCAATGGGGACGGTAGCATAGACCCCGCCAGCGAGATAATCGAGGAATCGAATTTCTATCCCTTCGGGCTTAGGCACAGGGGGTACAACAGCAATGTGTCCTCCCTCGGCAACAGTACCGCGCAGCAGTGGAAGTTCGGCGGGAAGGAGCTCTCCGAGGAGGTTGGCCTCGATACCTATGATTTTGGGGCAAGGAACTATGACCCAGCGCTGGGTCGTTGGATGAACATCGACCCGCTGGCCGAGCAGATGCGCAGGCACTCGCCTTACAACTACGCGTTTGACAATCCAATATTTTTTGTTGACCCCGATGGGATGATGCCTTTTGGAACGAATAGCGGAAACTTAGAAGAACAGAAATTTGATTTCAACGATGGTTCACAGGGATTGGCATCGGCTTACTATGATGATAGTTCTAAAGGTTTTGCATCCACTGTTGTTAATGATGAAGGAGAAATAATTGACCACAAGGATGATGGCGATGATAATATTTACTTGAATAGTCGTGAAGGTACTGTTATAGGTAAAGAGCAAAAAAATAAAACGTATGCCGTTGGCGATTATTTAGACAAAGATGACTTGTTTGGCAATGCAAAACTTCCTGAAAATTTTCAATTTTGGATTACCGTAGAAATATCCAGTACGAATATGGAAGTCTCGCCATTATTGGGTGGAATCGCGCGAGGCAGTTTAAAATGGCTAGTTTATATTGCGAGAGGCTCAAAAGGTGTTAAGTATGTAGGCATAACCAGTCAGTTTGCCATAAGACAAGCTACACATTTAAGGAAACTAGGTATAAACATAGAACCAATACTTGAGAATTTAAGCAAAGCTGATGCAAGAGCAGTAGAACAAGTACTTATAGAAATGTATAAATTAGGAGGCAAACCAGGTCAGACAGGGCAGCTAATCAATAAGATAAATAGTATTGCCAAGAAGAATCCTGCCTATGGTCAAGCCCTGAAAAGGGGGATGGAACTTTTAAAAGATGTAAAACTCTAATGGATAAAATCAATAAAAATATAGAATTGGGCGATTTGTTTGAATTAGAAACAGATAAGGGTAATAGAATTTATTTTCAATGTGTTCAAATGCCTACTGATGTAAGAAATGAAGTGGAATTAGTAAAGGTTTTCTACAACCTGTACTCAAAAACGCCTTCAGATTTATGTTCTGTAGTTGAAGGCGATTTCTTTTTTAATCGATTTCCTCTGAAGACAGCAACAAGAAAAAAAATAATCCGTAAAATCGGAAACTGTCCATTGCCTGATAATTTTGAAGCCCCGCTATATTATCGGACGGAAAATCCTTTTGGAGAAGGATGGCAGATTATCAATGCCGAAAATTTGAAAAGAGAAACAATACAAGAATTATCAGAAAAACAGAAAAAACTATCCCCTTGGGGAAGTATGAACGACACTATGATAATTGAATTACTGGAAAAAGGATGGAATCTCGAAAATTGGACTTTGCACAATAGATTTCCCGAATAAAATTAGAACCGCCCAAGTGGCGGTTTTTTTATGCATAGGCCTTTTTGGCCTTGGCATCCCTGATGTGGACTTGCAACAAAAAAGTGGATAATTAGATAAGAGTCATGCTGCTGTTTTTTGATTATAGATTTCCAATTCAAATTCCTCTATGGTTTTATACCCCAAAGTGGAGTGCATCCTTCTTCTGTTGTACCAAGTTTCTATCCATTGAAAAACAGATAGCTCGGCTTCCGATCTAAGGCCATAGCTATGTTTATAGACCCATTCTACCTTTAAGCTCTTAAAAAATGATTCAGCCACTGCATTGTCCCAACCATTACCTTTTCTGCTCATACTTTGTTTTATAAGGCCGTTGTGATTTTTCAGCATATCGGTAAATCCATGACTGGCATATTGAGATCCCCTATCGGAATGAAATATCAGTTCTTTAGTAATGTCATTTGATCTGACGGCCATATTCCAAGCAGGTATTATTTTATTTTCCGTACTTAAGGTTTCGCCCATCGACCACCCCCTTTCTATGGAACAGATCGATGATTACAGTCAGATACACCCACCCCTGTTTAGTTTCTATATAAGTAATATCGGACACCCAGGCCGGGTTCTTTCTAAAGACCGTAAAGTTCTGGTTCAAAATATTGCGGGCCACTGGATAGTTGTGTTCGCTGTCCGTTGTAATCTTGAACCTGCGCTTTCTTCTAGCAAACAGATTATTGGCCCTCATTATCCTGGCGACTCTTGGTCTGGAAACTCGATATCCCTTTTTTGAGAGCTCCTCTTTGATCCTTGGTGCCCCATAACTCCCGAAGCTATCTTTGAAAATATCACGGATAGCGAATGATATGGCCTCGTTCTCGTACCACCTCTTGGATGGCCCCCTGACCAACCAATGATAATACCAACTTTTACTTACCTTGAACATTTTGCACATCTTCCCAACCGGAAATTTAAACTTATTATTTTTCCTGTCGCCCTAGGAGAAGATGGCTATCGCCTTTTTTAGGATATCACGTTCCAATTCGGCATCCCTTAACCTTTTCTTCAACTCAGCTATTTCACGTTGCTCGTCCGTCAGTTTCGGGCTTCCCTTTCCAGGAAAACTGTTCTTGCCATAGGTGTCCGATTCTCGACGCCAGCAGCTCAACACCGATGTAGGGATATCCAATTCCCTGCATATCTCGACAACGCTACCACGTGCGTAACTAAGTTCCACGGCCTTTTCTTTAAACTCTACAGTGTAATTTCTTTTTTCTCTTGACATGTTTTAAAGTTAATTTAAACAGCCAACATGCTCTTAACTTTGTGTCCAGTTAAATATAGTAAGTCCAGAAATTAAAAGGTGCAAACCCTAAGTGAAAAAATAAGAGCTCATTTAATTTAAGAAGGAAGTTGGATTTTCAGTTTATAATAAAAATGATTTTTTGTATTGAGATGTATTTGCCATATTCACCTGCATTTCGCGAAAGGATTCCATTTCAGGAAATGAGGTTTATGCAGAAAAGGACTTGAACCTAATCCTAAAAAGTAGAGGTTGCTTTTTCTTTGAAGAACTAAAATTTAGTCTGGCAGCTTTGCACCATTCCTCTATCGGTATTAAATTCAATATTTAGTTCTAAAGTGTTTTCTATAATTGAAAAGCTGATTTTAACCTTTGGAGAGCGTGGTCCGCTTTTTAAAGAATGCGGTCTTTACACCTTTACGGAAAACCGTAAAGAACCCAATTTTTAAGGTTTTATCTTTATGTCATAATTTTAAAAACCTATCATTATGGCAGTACGGCATATTTCTACAGGAATTGTCCACAGCGGACAAAAAGGAGGAAAAACAAGTTGCGGAGAGAATACCCGTGAAAAACCATCCCATTGGGAAAATACTTCGGCAAAGGTTACTTGCCAAAAGAACGGGTATAAGTAAGTTTTTTAAGGAAGGCCCCGCCAAGAGTTGAACTTAGATCTCGCATTTAGGCAGTGCGGCTCTATCCAATTGAGCTACGGGGGGATTCTTCAATCCTTGTTGGAGTTGGAATTTATAAACTACCTTATTTCATAGTTTCAATCTTAATTTAAAAAGATATTATAAATTTAAAACTATCTTATCTCATATAAAATATTATTTCATTATATTCAATGAAATTAACTAAAAATCTATGCTTCAGACTTTATTAAAAATTGGCGAATGGCAGAGCCAGGGAAAAAGCGAATGGGATCGCTTTCTGGATTACTCAAAAGCTGAAGGGGAAGACAAATATAGGAATCCTATAACAAATTATACACTACCCATAATTTTTGACCTAGATGCAAAAAAAGTCATTATTAGTCAAGAGAATTTAATAGAATATGATGAAGAAAAAATTAAAAATACCTTTCCGTTAAAAATAAAAGGAGGTAATAATAAGGCAATTTATACCTCCGTCCCGGCTAAAAAAATCAATCAGATCTATAAAACATTTTTTGGGAAGGAAGGATTTGATACTGAAAATGGGGAACTAGTTGAATCCATTGATAAGACCAATCAAAAATTATTGACAGAAAATTTTCAGGATTTATTGTCTCAAATTTTTGAATTAAAAGGTGAATTTCTTCAGTTGACAGTCCATTCATCAAAAAGGGAAATTGATATTCGTTCGATAAATGAATCCTTTGATTTTGGGAAGAACGAAAATATTGTATTTGTAACCGTTCAAATTAAAGCGGAAAAATTTGGTTTCAGCGAACCCATCTTATTTGCTGAAATTCCCTGTTACAAAGCCTTTTTGAACTATTCTTTTTTTGGAGATAAAAATATTAAAAGTACTACAGGTACAAAACAAAAACTCTGTTATGCTAGTGGGGAGATGGAGGAAAATGTAGAAGAACTAAATCTTACCACCCGTTACAGCTTAAACAAAATGTTTGTGACAGAAACTAAAAACTATGCTTCACTATTCAGTAAAAAGAAATTTCCAATCAATTATCAGGTTAGTGTAGAGAATCAAAAAAAGCTAGATTATGCATCTGATTATTTATTGAATCAAGGATATAAAATACGAATAGCAAATTTAGATCACGTTATTCTGCCTCAATTTCAACAAAATTCAGATGTAGATATAGAAATGGCGCTAGAGGGAATACATAAAGCATCAGATCTTCTTTTCAATATCCATAAACTGGAGGATTTTTCTAAAAATGTTCAGGTTGAAATTGATGAGGAGATCTTCTGGTTAAATTTTATAGCTTTTGAATCGGATGGGAATTTTTTTAAATCTACCGAAATTATTAAAGATGTAAGTAGTTTTCACTTTTCTAAAATTCTTAAAACTTTTTCTGACATCGATTGGCAGTTCAGAGAAGCCGACTTTGTAGATTGGAATAATGTAATGATTGAGTATGATTATGAAGCCAAGGAACGTGTTTCTAGGAATCTAAATTTCAATTCCATTTTTAAAATTATCCCTTTACGTAAGGACAAGGAAAAAAAGAACAAAGCACTGCAACTTTTTAAAACCATTCTTGAAAACAGAAAGGTTAACAGGGCTATTCTATTTAATTATTTTGTTCAACTTGTCTTATGCCATTATTTTCGTCGTTATGGCAGTTACAACAATGTGCAACAATATTCGAAAGACTATTTTTCCTTAGCTGTTCGTGACAGCGTTTTCAAATACCACGCTTTTATTCAATTCCTTAAAAAACTAAATCTGATCGATATGGAAGAAACCGCTAATAACTTACCTGAAGAAAAATCGGAAAATAAATACGAACAAGCTATTCAAGAATTTTTTTCCGAGATGTCTTTAACCCAGGAGCAACAGGCAATGTTCTATTTGGGCAGAATGCTACATGTTGTAGAATATATTCAAAAAGGGAAAACAAAAACCGTAATCCAGAAAGTAAACTTCAATGGAATGGATAAGGAAGATATTCAGCGACTTCGTATTTCTTTAATTGAAAAGTCAAAGCAGTATAATTCTATTGGTAAGGTTGTTTTTACAGATAATGAATTTGGTAAGCATTTCAATTTTAACGATTGGAAACTGAGTCCTCAGGAAGCTGTCTTTTTTCTATTAACCGGCTACTCATTTGGAGTAGGTGTAAAAGATGCAAACGAACTTACCGAAAAAGAAACGCAAGAATCCAAATAAATTAAACAAAATTAAAATCTTATGAAACCAAGTATTATTAACTCTTCCGATTTCCTATTTGTTTATGAAGCCATACAATGCAATCCTAATGGCGACCCCGATCAGGAGAACAAACCCAGAATGGATTACGATACCAAAACCAATCTTGTGACTGATACCCGCGTGAAACGGTTTATAAGGGATTATCTGAAAGCTAAGAATGAAGAAGAAGTTGTTTTTGTAGATATGGAAGGCGATTCTAAAGTTAGTGTAGATAGTAAGCTTAAAGCTGTTGTTAAAAGAACAGTTGTGAGTGAAGGAGAACTGGAAAAGGCTTTTGAGAATAATCCTGAAGCACTGAAAATTTATAAAGATATTGTAGTTAAAGAAAAGGATCCAGAAGACGTATGGAAAACAATTACCGACAAAAAATTTAAGCATAAAGATGTTAATTACGAACTTCTAGCATACTTAGTAAAAGAAAAATTTCTTGATATTAGAATGTTTGGCAGTGCTTTTGCCGTTGGGGGTTTCACTAAAGCTTATACAGGCCCTATTCAACTCAATTGGGGTTATTCATTTAATAAAGTAGAGTTAATAGATTCAAGTTCAATTGTTACTATAATGAATGATGACAGCAGTACATTTGGTAAAGATTACCGCGTCCATTATAGTTTATTGGGTTTTAACGGAACAATAAATGCTCCGGCTGCAAAAACAACTGGGCTGAGAGATGAAGATGTAGTTGAATTTAGAAATGCTATTTGGGAAAGCATTCCGGCATCGCCCACACGCTCTAAACTTAACCAATATCCCAAATTATATGTGGAGATCGTTTATAATGAAGGGATTTCTAATGGGCAATTTGGAGATCTGCGAAATTTTGTGGAAACTGAACCTAAAGAAGGGATAACCGATAAACAAGTTAGAAAATTTAAGGACTTAATTATTGATCTAAGCCCTTTAGAAAAATTGATTGCCAATGATAAGAATGGTGACAAGAAGATAAAAGAAGTCATTATAAAAAACTCTGCCGATTTTGATTTTTCACTGTAACAGAAGCTTCACCTTAAACCTACTGTTATGGAGATATTAAGTTTTAAAATTAGTGGTAAAATGGCGCATTTCAGAAAATATTATGCCAATAATACTGCCTTCAGTTTTTCTATTCCACCACGAACTACCTTAATGGGAATTGTTGCCGCTGCTATGGGATGGGCTAAAGATTCGTATTATGAAGATTTGGCTTCCGAAAATATTCAATTTGCAATTTGTGTACTAAAACCTTTAAAAAAGAGTTTTCACCGACTCAATTTCTTAAGCATAAAAAGGTCTGGAGATATGGCAAAAAACTGGACTTCAGATTTTCGTGGTGAAGGCGGACGCATCCAAACACCGTTTGAAGTTGTTACGGCTTGGGATCTTGCTAAAGGTGATGTCGCTTATCAGGTTTTTATAAAAGCGAAAGATAAAGGGAAAGCGGTTTATGATTCTATTAAAATTCATTTACTAGAAAAGGAACCGGTTTTCAATATCACGCTGGGAACAGCAAATTTTACGGCTAGGCTTGCAGATATAGAAATTTTTACCGAAAGTAATGTCATAACTATGGATTCAGAAGATTATGTACTAATGAATTCTGCCGTTCCTGTTGATATGATCGAAGACTTAAAATTTGACAAAGAAGAGTATGAAAACTACAATTTTGTAGAAGAGGATATGCTTCCAGGAGATTTTATTGCCAATAAAAATCGGGAAGTTCGTAAGATGAACCGTTTGCTATTTTCAATTACTCCAAATCCTTTGCGGGTTAAGCTAAACAAATTCTATTATGTTTTAAAAAGTAAAACCAGCGAACTGAACATTCAATTTATGGACGAATGACCTATTTTTCCCATAGTAAAATAGATGAGAATGGTACAACATACGGCTCCAAAGAGTTGCAGGTTCATATAAATGGAGTTAAAGATAAAGCCCTTTTTCATTTAGCTGAAAACTTATTTTTAGGATACAGCAATGAAGAGATAAAAGAAGTACTGGAAATCGTTGTTTATTTACACGATTTAGGAAAATACACTTCCTATTTTCAAAATTATCTTTTAAATCAAAAATCTATTGATTTTCTTTTAAAACGACACGCCCAACTGGGAGGTTTTGTGGCATATAATTATCTCGAGGGAAAACAGGAGAAAAAAGCTTTGTTAGCACTCTACCTGATTTTTCTACATCACAGTCCCCTTATAGATATACTTGAAATCTCCTCAAAATTAGGGGATGATTTAGAAAGGATTATCGAGAAACAAAAGGAAGATTTGAGTCGAAATTACACGTCTATTGAAAAAGATTTAGGTATCCATAAACTTCAAGATTTGGTTTTTTACACTGAAGAAAAAAAACTCCGTAAAGGGTTTAAATATTGGAGTAAAAAGTATTCCTCTATACAAGATTATTTCCTTATCAATTATTTATTTTCCTTATTGATTGAAGGTGATAAACTAGATGCATCCGATACTATGCCTTATAAATTGAAATCCATAAGACCATCTTCTGTGGATGATCGTTTTGGAAATCCCAGCGGTCTAAATAAAAATTTAGAAGTTTTAAATAGTAACGAATTAAGAAATTACTGTCGGAAGTTAGTCGTTTCAAATCTTGAACAAAAGGATATTTTAGAACATTATATTTTCACACTTACTGCCCCCACGGGTATTGGAAAAACAATGACTGCACTTGATTTTTCTTTGAAACTCAAAGAAAAAATTAAAGAAGATTCAGAATTGGAGGCAAGAATTATTTATGCTTTACCTTTTATCAATATCATTGAGCAGGCTTTAAATGAATATGAGAAAGTATTAGGAGAACAAAACATTAATATTTTAGGACATTATCAATATGCCGATATTTTCGGCAAAAACGCTCAAAAGGAAAATGTAGATGGCGCAGAACAAGGCTATGATCAAAAATTAATGGCATTGGACACCTGGCAAGCTGATGTGGTGATCACCTCTTTTGTCCAATTTTTTGAAACTTTAATTGGTAATCGAAATAAACTGCTGAAAAAATTCAATCATTTTGCAAATGCTATAATAATACTGGATGAAGTACAAACCCTTCGTTTGGATCAAATGCCGTTACTGGGTGCTGCTTTATTTTATCTTTCAAAATTCTTAAAATCACGTATCATTTTAATGACGGCTACACGACCCAAAATATTTGAACTTGCACAGCAAGAAATTTTAAAAGAGCAGGGAGAAAGTATTGCGCCAAAAGAATTATTGACCAATTATGAAGAGGTTTTCGCACTTTTCCAACGAACCTCAATTCATCCGCTTTTAAATGATTTAAAGGAAGAAAAAGAAAACAGAACACAAGAATTTGTTTCATCTGTGTTTGAGGATAAATGGAGTTCAGATAAATCTTGTTTGATTGTCTGTAATACAGTAAAGCGTTCTATTGAAATATTCGATGTTATTCAAAGCTCTTTGGATGAAAATAATTTTGATAATCCCATCTATTATTTATCAACCAATATCATTCCTGCCCATCGACTTCAACGTATTCAAGACCTAAAGGACGATATTCTAGCACACAGAGCCCCCATTTTAATTGCCACACAAGTTGTTGAAGCCGGCGTGGATTTGGATTTTGATATGGGTTTTCGGGATATCGGTCCCATTGATTCTATTATTCAGGTAGCCGGAAGAATTAACAGGAATAATAACCCTGAAAAAAAGAATTATCCGCTTTACATTGTTGATTTTGATACACAAGCTACAACAATGGTTTATGGTCGTTTAACCTATATCCAAGCAAAAAAATCACTGGAAAAACAAACTTATTTTAATGAGAAAGAATACTTAAAATTAATAAACGAATACTTCGATGGGATTTCAGAAAAAAGCTCTTTCGCTGATGCACGAGCTTTCTTCAATTCAATGCGATCGTTAAAGTACGATGCGGATGATAAGCAAACCCTTCCAGTTTCAGCTTTTCGTATCATTGAAGAGTCAGATGGATATACCGCAGCTTTTATAGAAATAGATGATTTTTCTTCCGAAGTTTTAGAAAAATATCTTCAAAAAATAACAAATGAAATCAGTAAAGAAGAATATAACAAAGATTGGAAGTTGAGATTTCAGCAACATATAATTTCCCTTCCAAAATACCTTTGTGAAGGTTTAGAAACGGTAAATGAGTATGAAGAATCCATTTTGTTAGTTCCGAAAAATGAAATAGGATTGAGATATAATAAATACACTGGTTATAATCGAGATTATATAAAAGAAAATAACACGTATACTTTTTAATAAACCCGACTCCATTAAAACAAGGAAGAAATGACAAAAGCTACTATCCATAAATTACAAATTTCCCAGATAAAATTTCCGGAAATCAAATTACAAACCCGGGATGCGCATAAACTGCGGGGGTATTTTGGCAACCTGTTTAAAGAGCATTCCCCCTTACTGCATAATCATTATGAAGACGGGAGTTTTCGTTATAAATATCCGGTCATTCAATATAAAGTAATTGATAACACACCCATGCTCGTTGGTATTGAAGGAGGGGCAGAACTCTTGACAAGTTTATTTTTAAAAATAAAGGAACTCGATATAGACGGGGTTATTTATCCTATAAACTCAAAAAATATAGAAAGTTTACAAGAAGAAATAGGCTACAGCGACCAGCTTCACAGCTATACCTTTAAAACCCTGTGGATGGCCTTAAACCAAACCAATTATCCCAAATATCAAAAATTAAATAACGAGCGGGACAAACAAGCTATGCTCAACTGCATCCTGGTGGGGCATATTTTAAGCCTGTTCCGCAATTGCGGTTTGGAATTACTTCCGGATGAACGTTTAATGGCAAAGGTGCAGGTGCAGGATCGTACAACCAATTTTAAAGAGCAGAAAATGATTGCCTTTACGGGAGAGTTTATAGTAAATGCAAAGCTTCCGTCAGGTTTGGGTCTGGGCAAGGCAGTAAGTAGGGGTTTTGGAACCATACAAGGAGTCTAATGCAAATTTTTATTAATACTTACGGAACTTATCTGCATGTCAAAGATGATATGTTTGAGATCAAGGTGCGTGAGGATAAAAGCCAACCTTTCAAGGTAAACCATATCGCGGCACACAAGATCACTTCTTTTATCGTTTCAAAAGGGGCGGCCCTTACCACAGATGCGATTGCGCTAGCGCTCAAGCATAACATTGATATCGTAATCGTTGAAAATAACGGGCATCCCATGGGCAGGTTCTGGCACAGCAAACTGGGAAGCACCACGAAGATCAGAAAGCAGCAGCTCGTAGCCTCTTTAAATGAAACCGGATTGTTTTGGATTAAAACCTGGTTGTCCCAAAAATTGGATAACCAAGCAGATTTTTTGAACAACCTAAAAAAGCACCGTAAAAATTTACATCCTTATCTTGATGAAAAAGCAACAGCAATCTTAGTATTGAGGGAAAAAATAAATGAAGTTAAAAGCAAAGAAGTGGCGGGGATTGCAGAAAGTTTAAGGGGATGGGAAGGGTCAGCCGGACGGCATTATTTTGATGCGCTTTCCACTTGTATTCCGGATGCATTTCAATTTAAAGGGCGCAGCTTCCGCCCGGCTCTGGATGAGTTTAATGCCTTGCTCAATTATGGGTATGGCATCTTGTACAGTCGTATAGAACGGGCATTAATGCTGGCAGGGTTGGATCCTTTTGTTGGTTTTATGCATCGGGACGATTACAATTCTAAAAGTTTGGTCTATGATTTTATAGAACCGTACCGCATCTATGCAGAACGCTTTGT
>CAXBEL010000142.1:0-11471 GCA_963974735.1 uncultured Flavobacteriaceae bacterium
TACCCGGTTACAGTGACCGATGGGACACTGAACATCAACTTCTCCGCACAATCTGGAGTTGGTGGTGTTGACCAACCAAAGGTGTCTGCTCTTGAGATTGTGGGTACTACTGGAAGTTCTATTCGTGCGGTAGCCTCTGCAAACATATTGAGGGGGAAAACTCCTTTAAATGTTTCGTTTACAGGTTCTGAAAAAATAGACGCAGGTAGACAAGCAATATTAGAATCTGAAACTGTAAAATACCATTGGGATTTTGGAGATGGATTTACATCTGATGAAATAAATCCAGGATATATATTCAGGGATAAAGGGGTTCACAAAGTTGCTTTAACCGTGACAGATAAAAGTGGTAATTCTGATACTGATATTTTAATGATTGAAGTTTTATCTGATGAAGGATTAGGAGGCGATTCTCCAATAAAATTATATCCCAATCCAGCCCACTCTACAGTTAGCCTGTATATTCTTAATCCCGTATCTGAAATTGAGTATATCTATATTCATGATGTGAGAGGGAGGTTAGCGAAGGAATTTAAAGCAAAAGATGTAAAGAATGGCAGTGAATTTCAATTGCCGGTGGACAATCTTGAAACAGGTATTTATATTTTAAGCTTGATAAACCAAAACGGGATAATAAATAAAATGAGATTATCGGTACAACATTAATTCAATCTATAATGCAAGAATAAAAGGAGGCAGGGTTTGCCTCCTTTTTCTTTATTATTATTTATTTTTCACAATTTTTTGAGGGAATCATTGATTTTGAAACGGAATAGTAATGGTAATTTTAAAAATTAACGAAGACTTTATATTGGACATCAATATGTACGCTTTAGATTCATACATTTGACATCAACTTTTTTCTTCTTGTAATCAGAACGAGACAAAGCGTGCTTATGATAATGAGATGCATCATTTTGATGTGAAAGTAATTACATCACCTACAACAGGTATTTCATCTGAACCTTATCTTTTTAGTAATGACAGCGAAGTCCTCTTATCTTGGATTCAAAAAGAAGGTGATAGCATCTTTTCTTTAAATTATTCCAAAACCACAGACACAATTTGGAATAATCCTGAAGTGATAGCACAAGGTTCAGATTGGTTTATAAATTGGGCAGATTATCCCGTCATAGCAGAAAATAATGGAAGGTTAATGAGTCATTACCTTCAAAAATCTGCTGAGGGTAAATATACTTATGATATAAAGTATCAAATAAAAAGGGAGGATTCTGCTTGGGGCGGTCCACAAATTCTACACGACGATGATACCCAGGCTGAGCACGGTTTTGTTTCTATAGAGCCCTACGGAAATGATTTTTTTGCAACTTGGTTAGATGGTAGATCAACAGTAAATGTGCCACACGATGAAATGCAAATGACCTTACGAGCGGCAATCATAGATTCATTAGGAATAAAAAAGGAAGAATATTTACTGGATGATCGCGTATGTGATTGTTGCCAGACCACTGCTGCAATTACAGAAAAGGGACCTGTAGTATTTTATCGGGACCGCTCACATGAAGAAGATGAAGTTCGCGATATAAGTATAGTACGCTGGCAGGACAGTATTTGGTCTGAACCTAAAGTAGTTTATAAGGATAACTGGAAGCTCAAGGGTTGTCCTGTAAATGGACCACGGGCCGATGCTCTCAACAATTCTCTTGTAGTTGCCTGGTTTAGTGCTGCCAAATTCAAGCCCAGTGTTCAATTATCATTCTCTTCGGATAATGGAGAAAGTTTTGACCAACCTATACGTATAGATGGTGGTGAGCCATTGGGGAGAGTCGATATAGTTTTGATCGATGAAAAGACAGCAATTGTTTCCTGGTTGGAAACTCAAGAGGATGGGGAATATATTTTGGCCATGCGTGTTAACTCTGATGGTGTCAGGTCGACTCCTATTAAAATTGCTTCAGCAAGTGCAGAACGTTCGAGCGGTTTCCCACAAATAGCTTATAGAAATGAAACTTTATATCTTGCTTGGACCGCTGTTCTAGATAAAGAAACTTCTGTTATAACTGCTGTTTTGCCAGTCGAACGCTTTGATTAATCTTTTGTTTGTTCCGCTTGAGTATTTAAATCAGAGGATGTTGTTTCAGAATTCTCTGCTTTTTCCAAATTTACATGTTCAAAAAACTCTTCTGGAGCTAAAATGCGCATAGTTTTTTGAACCACTATTGTATTAGATAGTGTATAAACCTGATTGTTTTTATTTCTAAGGTGTAAGAAGAACAACGTTATGTTTTCTACACGTCCTTCCATAGGAAAGTCTTTATCTACAATTTCTACGTAATCCCCAATTTTTAAGGGATGATTAAAAAATAAAATTAAACCTGAAGTCACGTTACTTAATAAAGACCACTGTGCAAAAAATGCAACTCCTAAGATGGTAAGGACAGAAGTTATATAAGCAAATATATCAGCCCCACTCAGTCCCCAAATTCCTGCTAAGAAAAATCCTAAAATAACAAAGAAAAGTACGTTGAGTAGTTTAATTGTTATCTGCTTGCGGGTCACATCAAAATTTGCTTTTACATATCTTTTAATTATTATGCGTACAATCACATAACGAACTAAAATTAATATTCCTAGAATAAGTATGCTTTGAAGGATTTTAAAATCCATTGTGTTCATTACTTTAAATTGAAAATTATAAGCTGAATTTGTTGTTGTTTGTGAAGAAAATGGCATTTACAAAAAACAATTTTCCATTTTGCCAGAAAGCTCTAAAAAGAGGGTCATCAACCATATATATTACGCTTCCTCCTCCTATTCTGGCTTCACCAAATACTAAAGATTTTTTTAATCCTTTTAACGCATCTTCACCAGCAAATCCAGAAACGCTTTCTGGACTTTCGTCAATATAGGCTACATTATAACCGTTTTCTAAATAACTATAAGAATCATTACCCAACTTTAGTGAATAATAGATGTCTTCATAACCAAATGCCATTGGATGAGTTTTATCCACTTTGGTTTTAAAAATACTTCCTGTAATAAAATCTTTTACACTTTCTTCCTCGCGATTTGCGTAAGGAATAAGATTTTCTTTCTCGGGTTCTTGTGCCGCTTCTTCCTCGTCTTCTTTTTTGTCAGATTTTAAACTGTTTTCTTTGAGTCCAAAACCTTCTTTGTCCTTAAATAGTTTGAGAGCATCCCCTATAGCTATAATTTTTCCGCCATCACTTACCCAATCTTTTACTTTTTGAAGTGTACTTTCATCAAAGTAATTTCCATAATAACCGTTGGGAAGAACCAACACATCATAACTGCTCAGATCTGTTCTTTTAAAATAATCTGTGTCTAGAGAAGTTACAGGATACTTTAGTTCTTGTTCAAAAAAGTACCACAACTCTCCATAGCTCAAGGATGAAGTTCTATCTCCTTTTAAGAGTGCGATACGCTGGGGACTAACAAGTTTAATATCTGGTGATCCAAAATCTGGTCCAGAAGTGGCAAAACTTGTTGTGGCAGCCGCTAGGTTTCGATTATGCTTATTCGCGATTTCGGTGACTTTATTATTAAAATCTACATTCTTTCTATTGTCACTTTTTGTTATGATAAGAGAACCGCGTTCATATTGTATATTTCCATTAGTAAATGGTTTCTCGGTAAACCTCACGCGTATGTCATTATTTAATAAATCTGCAAGAAATTGAGCATCTTCCAGACTATTCCATTTGGTAATATAACCGGCAGAATTGCTATTGGGTGCGTTCTGAACTTTAACCGTTTCAGGCTTTAGATCTGCACTTACTAAAGATGTAGAAGCTACCGCATGCAAACCATAGGCTTGAGGTAAGCTCCATGCTGTTATATCATAAGTTAAAGGTGTACTCAACTGTGCATTGGGCTCAAAAAGTACCTTAACCATTTTGCCCTTTGGCTGATTTGTGCTTACCACAAGGGCAGTATCATAATCCATACTGCCTTGATCATTATCTGAATAATTAAAGCCGCTTACTTTTCCCTTGCTAGTAAATCCATATTTAATCTCATGCTGATCAAGAAGCGCCGTAAGCTCATTTAGTTTATCGGGATTTCCTTTCAACACATAACTTTTATACTTCAAATCAGAATTATTAAAGAACTTTTTAAATTCTGAATTCAGTCTTTCGATGTTTTTAGTAGCTACCTCTATTGTAGAAAGACCAGTGGTTGTATGGTGAGCAACCCGATCTATAAGTGTGAGCTCATAACCTTCATCTGTGTTTATACCTAATCCCGCACGCCCATGTCCCGCTTGCTCATAAGTCATTCCTATAGCGCCCATATAAGTGGGGTAGGTATCTCCATAACTGGGATAAAGCAGGTCAAAACGTTCTCTAGTAAAATATAGCCAACCTTCTTTATCAAAATATTTGGCATGATTTTGCCCAATTTCTGTCTGAAACTCATTTTGAAAGTCAGTTATTATTTCGTGAAAAGGTTCTGCAGCCGGGGCGAAATAATAAGGCTCATTTATGCCCTGTTCGTGAAAATCTACATGAATATGTGGCATCCATTTATTGTAGATTTTAAGGCGTTGTTGCGTCTCTATCTGCGTCGCCCAAGCCCAGTCACGGTTAAGATCAAATAAATAATGGTTGGGTCTGCCTCCTGGCCAAGGCTCATTATGCTCTGCTGCTGCCTGTGATTTGTCGTATGGAGTGGCCTTTACCATATTATACCAGTTTGCATAGCGGTCGCGACCATCTGGATTAATACAGGGATCTATAATTACAACTGTGTTCTGTAACCAATCTTTCTTATCTGTAAGGAGTTTATATAAGGTAACCATAGAAGCTTCAGTACTGCTGGCTTCATTGCCGTGTACGTTGTAACTTAACCAAACAATGGCTTTATTTGGACTTGCACTTCCTTGTAGAAGACCCGCATTCTTTAATTGATTTTGGCGTATGGTTTCAATATCAGCTTGATTTTCTGGAGTAGTTACAATGGCATAGGTTAATGGCCTACGTTCATTGGTTTTACCATATTCTTGATAAGTTACCCAATCTGAATTCTCAGCAACATATTCAAAGTAGCTTACCACATCTGCGTGACGCGAAAATTGAGTTCCTATTTCATAGCCTAGAAATTCTGCAGGAGATTGCAGAGTTTGAGCATTTAAAATAAAGCAGATAAGGAGTGTAAATGAGAGCGCGAGTTTTTTTATCATGGAATAGTTGTTAGAAAAGTTAAATCTACTAAAATTAGAGGGATTTGATATTATCGAATTAACGTAACTTTAGCAGGCAAAAAAAGGTCTTACCTTTATTTTTACCGATTAAAATAGAATAGATGCCAACCCAATATATTCCGTATGACAAGACGGGTTATTTTTCAAAATTAATTTGTGATTATCTGGATAAAAAGGATTCATTAAGGTCTTTTTATCATCGTTTTCCCGATGCCGAAGGTTTTGAAAAACAGATTGAAGAAAAGGCAGATTTTCCTCAAATGCAAAGGGATCTTCTAGTTGAGGTTTTAAAGGGGCAGTACTCGAGTTTGGATCTAAATACTTATGTAAATGACAATATAGATTTACTTCTCAAGAAAAATACTTTTACAATTACCACCGGGCATCAGCTCAATTTATTTACGGGACCACTATATTTTTTATATAAAATTATAAGTGTAATTAAACTTACGCAACAATTAAAGAGGGATTATCCTGAAAACGATTTTGTTCCCATTTACTGGATGGCGACAGAAGATCACGATTTTGAAGAGATAAATTACTTTAGGCTCAATGGCAAAAAGGTACGTTGGAACAGAGCAGATGTAAAAAACAATAATAAGGGAGCGGTAGGTGAACTTTTTACTAAAGGTCTAGATGCTGTACACCAACAATTTTGTGCAGAACTTGGTTCTACTAGAGGTGCACAGGAACTCTGCGAACTTTTTGAAAAATCGTATCTCAATCATGATAATCTAGCTGATGCAACACGCTATTTGGCAAATTCTCTTTTTGCCGCTTATGGTTTGGTTATTATAGATGCGAATAATAAAGATCTGAAAAAGCTTTTTATTTCTTATATGGAGGCTGAACTTAAAGATCAGATTTCATTTGATACAGTAAACCCCAAAGCCGAAGCACTTGCTGTTGCAGGTTATGGTGTGCAGGTAAATCCTAGGGAAATTAATCTCTTTTATTTAACTGAAGGAATACGCGAACGCATAATAGAGCGGGAGGGAAGTTATTATGTTCATGGTACTGAGCTGAGATTTTCTAAGGATGAAATTCTGCGAGAATTGCGCGAGAATCCAGAAAGATTTAGTCCTAATGTAATCATGCGCCCCTTATATCAAGAGGTAATTTTACCTAATCTATGTTATATAGGTGGAGGGGGAGAATTGGCTTATTGGTTTGAACTGAAGGATTATTTTGAGGCTGTAGGTGTTCCTTTTCCTATTTTATTGCTGCGTAATTCTGCATTGCTGTTAAAAGAAAAGCAGTTTCTAAAAACTCAGAAATTAGATTTGAGCCTTACCGATTTATTTTTAAACCAAAATGATCTTGTAAACCGAAAAATCAGAAAAATATCAAATATAGATATTGATTTTTCAAAACAGAAAGAGCATCTCGTTAAACAATTTGAAGAGATGTATGAGATTGCACAAGAAACAGACAAATCTTTTTTAGGAGCTGTCCGCGCACAAGAGGTTAAACAACTTAAAGGATTAGAAGCCCTGGAAAAACGCTTGTTACAAGCTCAAAAGAAAAAGCTGGGTGATCATGTAAAAAGACTTACCTTTTTACAAAATGAGGCTTTTCCAGATCAGAATTTACAAGAGAGAGTGATGAATTTCTCTGAATTCTATTTAGAATATGGAGATCAGTTAATCCCTAAACTCTTTGATGAGTTAGATCCATTATCCCATGAGTTTACCGTAATTACGCTTGATTGATTCTCTATTTTTTGAAGAATTTTAAAGGAGGGAATAACATTCCGAAACATTCCCCTTCTTCCTTGCCCAAATGTTTGTGATGTATTTTATGTGCACGTCGTATGCCTTTAGCATACCAATTATTGGCATTTCTAAAAAGCTTAAATCTCTGGTGAATAAAAATATCATGAATCATAAAATATGCCACGCCGTAAGCAAAAATCCCTAAGCCTATGGGTAAGCCTATCCACACATTTTCATATTGCCAAAGTAAAAAACAACCTATACTAACTAGTGCATAAAATATAAAGAAAAAGTCGTTGCGCTCCCACCAGGAGCCGTGATCTTTATGATGATGATCTGCATGTAATACCCACAAGAATCCGTGCATAACATATTTATGTGTAAACCACGCCATAAATTCCATTATACAGAAGGTAAGCAGAAAAACCAGTATCCAGAGAAGGGCTTGCATTTTAAATAAGTTTTAATCTATATTTTACATAACTACGCGCCAATAATGATGCCTTAACGTAATTAGGAACGCGTATTCTTGCATTTTTAATTTCTAAAGAGGGCGTTTTTTTTAATTTACTTAATAATTTTCTATAATAACGGTATGCCGTGTAAACACCAAATTTTGCTTCCACCGGAAGCATACAGATTCCTTCAAGTCCTTTAGCAAAATCTGCTTCAATTTCTCTAATTATTTCATTTTTAGAAATTTCATCCAATTGATCCAGATTTGTATTGGGAAAATAACTGCGGCTTAAATCCTCGTGATCCGCCTTTAGGTCTCTTAAAAAGTTTACTTTTTGAAAAGCAGAACCTAGGCTCATTGCGCATTGCTTAAGCTCTTCATATTTTTTACGGTCACCTTTTACAAAAACGGTTAAGCACATTAAACCTACAACATCTGCCGAACCATAAATATACTCTTTAAATTCAGTTTCATTTAAATACTCACTTTTACTCAGGTCCAGGCGCATACTGCTCATAAAGGATTCTACAAGATGTTTTTCAATCCCGTATTTATGATAAGTTCGTTGAAAAGAATTGAGAATAGGGTTTAAGCTTATTTTATCTGACAAGGCATATTCTAAATCATTTTCAAAACGATCAAAAAGAGATTTTTTATCATAATCGTGAAAACTATCAACGATTTCGTCAGCAAAACGTACAAAACCATAAATGTTGTGTATATCCTGCCTAATGCTAGGCGCCAACATCTGTGTGGCGGTAGAAAATGAAGTACTGTAAGACTTAGTAACAGTCTTTGAGCACTTTAGGGATACAAGATCAAAAATTTCCTTCATTTTACTGCTGTTTTGCTATCAGTCCTGCAGCAAGCTTACCTGAAATAAGAGAAGGAGGTACCCCAGGTCCCGGTACAGATAATTGTCCCGTAAAATAGAGGTTCTTCACCTTCTTGCTTTTTAATTTAGGTCTTAAAAATGCGGTTTGCAAGAGTGTATTTGCCATTCCGTACGCATTGCCTTTGTAAGAATGATAATCTTGTACAAAGTCGTTAACACAAAATGACTCTTTAAATATAATATTTTTTTTAGCCTGTTGGCCGGTTAGACTCTCAAAGCGATCCATAATCAAATCAAAATAGTGGTCGCGCATTTCTGCTGTGTCGTATAATCCTGGAGCTAAAGGGATGAGAAAAATCCCAGCTTCATTATTTTCTGGAGCTACGCTACTATCTGTTTTTGAAGGGAAACTTGCATAAAACAAAGGGTCTTCTGGCCACTCTGGTTCATCATAAATTTCCTGTGCATGTTTATCAAAATCCACATCAAAAAATAAGGTGTGGTGATCTACATTTTCAATTTTTTTATCAAAACCTACATAAAAGAGTAGGGAAGAAGGTGCAAAAGTGCGGGATTCCCAGTACTCCTCAGAATATTGTCTTAAGGCTTCTGGTAACAACGTTTCTGTGTGGTGATAATCTGCACCACTAAGAATTATATCTCCTTCAATGGTTTTGCCATCTACCTCTATGCCTATTGCATGACTATCTTTAGTGCGTATTCTTCCTACTTCTTGACTGGTATGTATTGTCACACCAAGCTCTATTGCCAGATTCTCTATTGCTTTAATAACGGCATACATCCCTGTCTTAGGATGAAAGGTGCCAATACCGAAATCGGCATAATTCATAAAACTATAAAAGGCAGGGGTATTGCTAGGTTTGGCTCCCAAAAATAAAACAGGGAATTCCAAAATTTGCACAAGTTTTTTATTTTTAAAAGACTTTCTAACCTCTTTTTGTATGGTACTGAAAAAACTCCCCAGCTTTTTTATGGTAACAGGAGTTACCAATTCTAAAGGCGATACACCAGGGCGATACACTAAATCTTTTATAGCAACATCATAATTATCTTTTGCCTCGTCTATAAATTTTTGAAGCTTGATAGAACTTCCCGATTCCTCTTTTTCAAAGGCGGACTTTATTTTTTCTAGCGTATCTTCAATAGTGATATATTCATTCTTCCCAAAGAAAACCCGGTATGCAGGACTTAATTTGTTTAGGGTATAATAATCTTCTGGGGTTTTATTAAAATCTGCAAAAAATCGTTCAAAAACGTCAGGCATCCAGTACCAAGTAGGCCCAATGTCAAACGTAAAACCTTCTCTTTTGAGTTGTCTAGCTCTGCCCCCTATAGTTTTATTCTTCTCATATATATGGACATCAAGACCCATTTGAGCCAAGTAGCAAGATGCTGCCAAAGAAGAAAACCCAGAACCCAGAACCAATATTTTTTTACTCATTTGTGTGCAATTTAAAGAACGGCTGCAAATTCTTCTATGGTTTTTAAAATCTTCACGTTAGAAGGGAGATCGGCTTGTTTTTCCTTTTGAACAAGTCTGCCTAAAATATAAAATGGAAACTCCTTGCCCAGCAGCTTATTAAAATCTTCTGTATATTCTTTTATTGTCTGATCTTCAGGTTTTACTGTGAAGTAGGAGACAAATTTAATATTGGGTTGATGGGTTGCAAGATATTTCAGACTTTCTATCTGTATACTCTGTCCTAAATAAATGCATTTATAATCATGAACAGTTATTTCATAATTTAACCACATCAATCCCAATTCGTGAATCTCATTTTCTGGAAGAAAAAGTACGAATGTTTTGCTTTTAGTAGGAGCCGATTTTAACTGATGCTGCTCAATTTTTATGAGAATCTTCTGTTTAATAAGGTTTGAAATAAAATGCTCGTGCGCCGGACTTATAGTCCCAGTTTGCCACAGAAGCCCTATTTCTTCTAAAAGGGGAATAAATGCCTGATAAAATATCTCCCTAAAACTTAACTCTTGACACAGTGTTCTATAAGTTTTAGAAAAAAGCTGCTGATCAAAATTCATCATTGCTATTTTAAATGAATTGATAGCATGATAATTATCTATTTCATTTTTTTTTGAAATTATCTCCTTTACGATTTCTGCTATTTCAGTAGAAGTATGTCTTGCAACTTTTGATATTTTATATTTATTCTCTAAGAGAAATGTTACATTAAGTAGCTTTTGTAAATCTTTTAAACTGTAGGTGCGAATATTAGTTGGAGTCCTTTCGGGATCTAGAAGATTATAACGCTTTTCCCAAATACGAATCGTGTGAGCCTTTACACCTCCAAGATTTTCCAGATCTTTAATACTGAATGTAGTCTTAACAGCGTCCATATATAGTTTTTCTCTTCACAAATCTTTTTTTCAAAGATAATTATTTTTGTTTAAAAAAAATCATAAAAAGCTAAACAAAACTGTATCTTTAAGTTAGTCGGCTGATATTGAATAAGCTAATTCTTTGCTTCAACTTTAATTTGAGAAGAAGGATTAAAAAAAGAAAACCCAGCATTGCTGGGTTTTCTTATCTCTTAAAAAGAGTAACACTTATTTTATTATAATGTGGATTTTATAATTATGCTAAGTATTCTTTGCAAGCGTTGGCGCAATTTTCACATGCATCTGCGCAATCCTGACAATGCTTGTGTTCGTGTTGACTGCATTCTTTTGCGCATGCTGTACATACTTGAATACAGTATTCTACTAGACCCTGCACATCTTCATATCCTGTTGCCAAGACCTGATTTAATGCGGCGCAAACCTCTGCACATACTCTGTCAGTACGTATACATTTAACCATCATCTTCACATTATCTTCATCTAGGCAGGCATCTGCACAATAATTACAATGGTTAATACAGTTTCCTAAAGCGTGGATCAATTTTTCGTTTCTCATAATTCTTTGATTTTTAAGTTGAATTACAAGTTAATGAAGGTGCTGGGAAATAACTTTTAAAATTATGGTAAGATATTATAGATTTAAATGAATAGTAAAGTAATAAGAAGTTTACTAAAACTGAAAAAATTAATGTACGGCTGAAGTATCAACTTTTCCCGCTCCTTTTCTAATTAATAGAACAAATGGAACACATATTAAAAATAATATGCCTAAATACAAGAATATATCCATATAAGAAAGTACAGTCGTTTGCCTGGAAATTATTCCTTCAAGGGATTGATAAGCCCGTTGTAAAGCTTCATTTGCACTAAAGCCTTTACTTTCAAACAGGCTTTGTAAACCTC
>CAXBEL010000143.1:0-11449 GCA_963974735.1 uncultured Flavobacteriaceae bacterium
CCATTAAGGGGTCGATGTTATTATAAAGTTCATCAATGCTTCTTCCCTTTCTCGGCGGAATTATTTCAAAAGAAAACAACGTTTTTCCGTTAGCTTTTTTAATATGCTCTGTTACTTTCATAAATATATTTAGTCGTTCACTCGCATAAAAGGTGCAGTGAACATTAATTTTATTGATCTGAAATATTAGGATTCAACCATTTTTCTGCTTTTTCAAGCGAAATATTTTTCCTCTTGGCAAAATCTGCAACCTGGTCCATCTTGATCTTTCCTAAACCAAAATACCGTGCTTCAGGATTACCAAAATAATAACCAGATACCGAAGCCGCTGGCCACATAGCGAGGCTTTCTGTTAGCTCCACACCTATTCTATCTTTAACCTTAAGTATTTCCCAAATTGTAAGTTTTTCTAAATGATCGGGACAAGCGGGATAACCCGGGGCAGGTCTGATGCCTTTATAGCTTTCTTTTATTAATTCTTCATTGCTTAAATGCTCTTTTTGAGCATAGCCCCAATGTTTAGTCCGAACCTCTTTATGCAAATATTCAGCAAAAGCCTCTGCTAATCTATCTGCGAGGGCTTTTACCATTATACTATTATAGTCGTCGTGCTCAGCCTCATATTTTTCAGCTAATTCCTGTGTTCCAAACCCTGCAGTCACACAAAAACATCCTATGTAATCTTGTACACCAGAGTCTTTAGGCGCTATAAAATCTGACAGCGCAATATTTGGCCTGCCCGAAGCCTTTTTGGTTTGTTGTCTTAATGTCCTGAAAATATACGGTTCAGATTTACCATCATTATTTTCAAACTTCACTTCTGTATCATCATCATTAATAGTATTTGCTTCAAATAATCCAAATATTGCTTTTGCGGTTAAAAGTTTTTCATCCAGAATACGTTGAAGAATTACTTTAGCATCTGCAAAAAGCTCTTTAGCCTGTGCTCCTACAACCTCATCTTCAAGAATATCAGGATATCTACCGTGAAGATCCCAACTTCTAAAAAATGGAGACCAGTCTATATAATCTACTAATAAATTGAGATCAATATTTTCAACAACCTGAATTCCGAGCTGGTTGGGTTTAAAAATTTCGGCAGAAGACCAGTCTAACTTTATTTTATTTTCCCGCGCCTTTTCTATTGATAAAAAATCACGTTTCTTCCCCCTCGACAAAAATTTAGTTCTAAAATCAGCATAATCTATCTTAATACGCTCTTTATAACTTGCATTCAAAGTAGGATTTAATAAATCCCCAACAACAGTAACGGCTCTGGAAGCATCATTTACATGAACTACAGCATTTTTATATTCCGGATCTATTTTTACAGCAGTATGAGCCTTGCTTGTAGTGGCTCCCCCAATTAAAAGGGGTACTTCAAAATTCTGTCGTTTCATTTCTTTGGCAAGAAAAACCATTTCATCTAGAGAAGGTGTAATAAGACCGCTCAAACCAATAATATCAACATTCTGTTCTTTTGCAGTAGCAATAATTTTTTCAGGAGGCACCATCACTCCCAAGTCTATAATCTCATAATTGTTGCAGGCTAAAACTACACTGACAATATTTTTACCAATGTCGTGAACATCCCCTTTTACAGTCGCCATTAATATTTTGCCTGCCGAATCTGATTCTTTATCCCCTTCTTCCTTCGATGCTTCAATAAAAGGCAACAGGTAGGCAACGGCTTTCTTCATAACCCTTGCCGACTTCACCACTTGAGGCAAAAACATTTTCCCATCACCAAAAAGGTCGCCAACCACATTCATTCCCGTCATGAGTTGACCTTCTATAACCTCTATAGGTTTTACTGAAGCCAACCGGGCTTCTTCAATATCTTCAAGAATAAACTGGTCAACTCCTTTAACCAAGGCTCTGGTTATACGACTCTGTAGGGGCTCTTCCCTCCAGGAAAGATCAACCTCCTGTTGTTTACCTTTTCCTTTAACGGTTTCCGCTAGTTCTAATAAGCGTTCTGTAGCATCTTCTCTTCGATCCAGGATAACATCCTCTACATGCTCTAATAATTCCTGTGGAATATTATCATAAATCTCAAGCATTGCAGGGTTTACAATCCCAATATTCATACCCGCTTTTATAGCATGATATAAGAAAACGGAGTGCATAGCCTCCCGTACTTTATCATTCCCCCGAAAACTAAAAGATACATTGCTCACACCACCGCTCACACTTGCATACGGCAAATTTTCTTTTACCCATTTTGTCGCTTCTATAAAGTGAACAGCGTTCTGACGATGTTCATCCATTCCTGTTGCCACAGGAAAAATATTTAAATCGAATATGATATCTTCTGGCGGAAACTTTACAACATTTACAAGAATATCATAACTTCTCTTAGCTATCTCAATACGCCGCTCATAATTATCTGCCTGCCCTACTTCGTCAAATGCCATTATTATAACAGCAGCACCATAGCGTCTAATAAGTTTAGAATGTCTAATAAATTCTTCTTCCCCTTCTTTTAAACTGATGGAATTAACAACACATTTGCCCTGAACCACCTGAAGTCCTGCCTCGATAATTTCCCATTTTGAACTGTCTATCATTATGGGAACTCGAGCTATATCCGGTTCTGCAGCTATTAAATTTAGAAATCGTACCATAGCCTCTTTACCATCAATGAGGCCATCATCCATATTAATATCTATGATCTGAGCGCCTCCATCTACTTGATGTCTTGCTACCTCGAGAGCTTCATCAAATTGCTCGTCTTTAATTAAGCGTAAAAATTTACGTGAACCTGCTACATTAGTACGCTCCCCTACGTTTACAAAATTACTTTCTGGTGTCACAATAAGGGGCTCTAAACCACTTAGGCGTAAATATCTTTTCTTAGTATTAGTTTTTTCCAAATTACTCACTTTCGATTGTTCTTCTTTCATCATTCCTTCAGTTCACTTTACATTAAAAAATTAATGCAATTTTTTTGTGGCATTACGCTCTATTAAATCCCATTGATTGCCATATAAATCTTCAAATACGGTCACAGTACCATAATCTTCTTTATTTGGGCCTCTTATAATAGATACTTTTTTCTCCTGTAGATTTTTGAAATCACGTTCAAAATCATCTGTTTGCAAAAACAGAAATACTCTACCGCCAGTCTGATTTCCCACGCGTGATTTTTGTTCTTCGGTAGTGGCTTTAGCCAATAAAATTTGAGATCCAGAATTGCCTTTAGGAGCTACTAAAACCCAACGTTTACCACCTTCTAAAGGAGTATCTTCAATTAAATTAAAATTTAATTTTTCGGTATAAAATTTTATGGCCTCATCATAATCAGAAACTACGAGGGCAACATGCGCTATTGCTTGTTTCATCATTATTGATTTAAAGATAAAACGGGCAATGGACGCGGCTTATATTGACTCGCTACTTTGGCTATTGCGGCTATATGCTCTGGAGTTGTCCCGCAACAGCCGCCTATAATATTAATTAGTCCTTTTTCAAGATAATTTTTTATTTGGGAAGCCATCTGTTCTGGTGTTTCGTCATATTCTCCAAAGGCATTAGGCAAACCTGCATTGGGATATGCTGATATAGCGCATTCTGCCCTATTTGAAACTACTTCAAGATAAGGTGTAAGCTGACTAGCTCCCAATGCACAATTAAAACCAACAGATAGCAAAGGCAAGTGACCTATGGATATCAAAAACGCCTCTGCTGTTTGACCGGAAAGTGTACGCCCCGAAGCATCAGTTATAGTTCCGCTTACCATTACCGGTATTTCAATATTGCGTTCTTCTTTAATTTCTTCAATGGCAAAAAGTGCGGCTTTTGCATTTAAAGTATCAAAAATAGTTTCTACTAAAAGAATGTCTACTCCGCCATCAAGAAGTGCTTCTGCCTGTTGCTTATAAGCAACTCGCAACTCTTCAAAAGTAATTCCCCTAAAACCTGGGTCATTCACATCTGGTGACATACTTGCTGTTTTATTGGTAGGTCCCATTGCTCCAGCAACAAACCTGGGTTTATGAGGTTCCTTGTCTGTAATTTCCTCGGCGACTTTTTTAGCAATTTTGGCAGATTCATAATTAAGCTCATAAACCAATGATTCCATCTCATAATCTGCCATAGCTATGGTAGTCCCTGAGAAAGTATTAGTCTCTAGAATATCTGCTCCAGCTTCAAGATATTTACGATGTACATCGGCAATAGCTTTGGGTTGAGTAAGGGATAATAAATCATTATTGCCCTGTACTGATTTTGGCCAGTCCTTAAATCGTTCTCCTCTAAAATCAGCCTCATTAAATTTATAACGCTGCAACATTGTCCCCATTGCTCCATCTAAAACAAGGATTCTTTCTTCTAAACTTTTATAAAGATTACTGGTCATAATTTTATAGGTATTGAAAATTTTCAATTCTTTTAAATATAAAAACATCTCCCATTAAGGAAATTCAGCACATTTAAAATTATAAGAAAGAAGGAGGTAAAGCTATATAGAAGCTTTTTTCTCGTTATCTATCCAACCCAAAGTGTTGGGTAAAGGTAGAATGTAGCACCTTCTTCACGAGGAAGGGTTGCTAAGGCTTCAATGGGTCTAATCCCTCTGCCTTTCTTGATAACTTTCATAGTGTTAATGAACTTACACAAATATTGTAAAACTAGGTTTAGAAATGCAACTATTTCTTCATTTATTTTAATTTAAGAAACAGCACAATTTTAAATAAATTTCTTGCAATTACTTTCAAGACAATTAAAAATTCACGTTTAAATCAGTATTTTATCAGATAAAATACATATAAATGGCAATTGAGTTATTTTAATAATATTTTTTAACATAGTTTTGTGAGACCTAAATAACAAATCTTAAATATGAATACGAATACTGTGCAAAATCCTCGTTTTACTATCGTCTCTTATGAAGATGCAACACCAGAAGTACGTGAAATCTATGACGACACTAAAAAAACACTTCAAATCCCTTTTGTTTTAAATTGGTTTAAATGCCAAGGCGGCAATGCTACTTTATTAAAGGGTAACTGGGCAAAGCTTAAGTCGACTTTAATGATGGGAGATATCCCTAACGTTCTTAAGCAAATTATTATCTACAATGTTTCTAAAAACAGAAACTGTGATTATTGCGCTCAAGCCCACGGTATATTTGCTGACAGTATGAGCAGCATGATAAGCGACAACGATAATTTTAAAGTTACAGAGAATCTAGATTCCCCTATAATTCCGGAAAGCTATAGAACCGCAATTAAAATAGTCACTAAGGCTGCATTGAACCACTCCCAAATTTCTGATTCTGACTTTGATACGCTACAAGAAGCCGGCTTTGACAATTCAGAAATTCAAGAATTAATGGCGCAGGCAGATTTAGTTAATATGTTGAATACTATCGCAGACGTTGCAGGAATAAAAATAGACAATGAACTAATGGAAGCTAATGCTTAGCCTTTAAAGGCTTATTTTATGGATCTAATAGGAAGTAAATATCGTATTACTTATGAAGCCTTTTCAAAATTTTCTGGAAGTGTAAGTAAGGCAAGAACTATTGATGAGCTTGCATCTGTTGTAAAAAGAAATCTTAAGTATTTTTTTGACTTTAAACTCTTACGTATTTCCATCTTTGATGATGGCAAACCAGTTATTTTCAGTTTTCAAAAGAATGAATATAACGTCTGTAAATTCAAAAAGAATATTCAGAATTACGAGAAAAAACTTTTACTTACAGAAGTACCTTTTCGTACAGAATTAGATCTTAATCTCATAAATAATCTGCCTATTTGTCCCGCTTTAATTAAGCCTTACTTATGGGGATGGTATTTTAATTACAATCGTATTAAGGTCTGTACCTCTTTAATTTCTGATGAAACTAAGGTTTTTAATAATGCAGATGTAGAAATTTTACACCTTCTAGTAGACAGCTTTATTACAAAATACCAGCATCTTTTATTGCAGGACAAATTGAATGAAAAGAATAAGAGCCTTGAAAAAGCAGTAAAACTTATTGAAAAGAAAAATTTACAAATTCATAAAATAGTAAATAATCAAAAGGAGACTATCTATAATAGAACAAAAGAAATAAGAAAGAAAAACAGTACACTTTTAGAAATCTCTCAATTAAATGCTCATAATGTACGGGAACCACTAAGTAGAATTCTTGGGCTTATAGATATATCTGAGCACTTTGAGCCTTTTGAATTGTCTGAAAACATATTACAACCCCTAAAAATTTCTGCTACAGAATTGGACAATGCTTTAAAAATTATTGTCGACCAAAGTACACAGGAAATTTCTGAGGACTATGCTAGTTAAAGTATGAATAATATTAAGAGCGAGGATTTAACTATTTTCCTTGTAGACGATCAGAAAATAACAAATTTCATCAATAAAAAATTGATTGAGATTACCGGAATATGCAAAAAAGTCTATGACTTTACCATTCCCAAAACCGCTTTGGAATATTTAGAAGTACACAAGCCTGACTTAATTTTGCTAGACCTTAATATGCCAGAAATTAATGGATGGGATTTTCTTGAAAGTATGGAAAAATACTCAACTCATGCAGAGGTTATAATTGTAACCTCCAGCACGAGTAAATTAGATCAGGAAAAAGCCAGATCCTATTCTAGAGTAATTAAATATTATACTAAGCCACTTAACCAGTATATTTTGCGCAAACTCGCTGAGAAATATCAAAGAAAGATGCCTTTGAAAAATACGGTTAAACAATAGACTGAACAACAGCTTTTTCTGCCTCTTTACGGGAGCCATCAAAACCATCTATACCAGAAACGGTAGTATATTTAAGAACATATCTCTTGCCCGGATTTACAATTTGAAATGCAGCCTGACACATTAAAGTTGCCTCATGGAAACCACATAAAATAAGCTTTAATTTTCCTGGATACGTATTTACATCCCCAATGGCAAATATGCCTGGGATATTTGTTTGATAGTCCAAGGTGTTGTCAACTTTAATTGCATTCTTTTCAATTTCCAATCCCCAAGCTCCTATAGGACCTAATTTAGGTGAAAGGCCAAAAAGCGGAATAAAAGCATCTGTCTCAAGCATATATTCTTCTTCTCCCTGTTTAACAGTAACAGCTGTAAGTTGATTAGTACCAGCAAGGCCTACAACTTCACCCGGAGTAATAAGATTAATTTTACCCAGAAGTTTAAGTTCCCTAACTTTTTCTACCGAATCCAATGCACCACGGAATTCATTACGGCGATGTATAAGGGTTACTTCTTCAGCAATATCTGCAAGAAATATACTCCAGTCTAAAGCTGAATCTCCCCCACCGGCTATTACAACACGTTTCCCTCTATAAACTTCAGGATCTTTTATCATATAAGCAACCCCTTTATCCTCAAAACGGTTGATGTTTGGGATAGGAGGTTTACGTGGCTCAAAACTACCTAAGCCACCTGCTATGGCAACTACTGGCGCATGATGCTGTGTCCCTTTATTGGTAGTTACAATAAAACTACCATCATCTAACTTTTCTATAGTTTCTGCACGTTCTCCTAAAGTAAAACCTGGCTGAAACTGTTTTCCCTGTTCCATCAAATTATTGACAAGATCGCCTGCCAATACTTCTGGAAATCCTGGAATATCATAAATAGGCTTTTTAGGATAAATTTCAGAACATTGTCCGCCCGGTTGTGGTAATGCATCTATGAGATGGCATTTTAACTTCAACAATCCCGCTTCAAAAACTGTAAATAATCCTGTGGGACCAGCCCCTATTATTAAAATATCTGTCTTAATCATTTTTATCACTCTTTAATTACGCTATTAACGCCTTTTCTACTTTTTATTTTGACACAAGTCCTTTGGTAAATTCATTCAGTTTTTCAACTTTTTCTTCGAAATCACCTTTAATTGTCTTGCGGTATTCATTTAAATTTTGAACTAAATCATCTATATCTTCTGGCAATACATCTTCAAAAAACTGACGCAATCTTTTTGCTGTCGTTGGTGACTGTCCGTTTGTTGAGATACCTATTTTAACGTGTCCTTTAGTCACAATACCACCCATATAGAAATCGCACAGTTCTGGAACATCGGCTATGTTTGCAAGTACAAATCTCTTTCTTGATCCTTTGTAAACTCGCTTATTCACCTTTGCACTATCTGTTGTAGCAATCACAATATGCCTTTTTTTCAGCATCTTGGGACTGTATTTTTTGTTGGTTATTTTTACATTATTCTGTTTTGCCAATTCCAATGTCTCCTCTCTAAAAAAAGGAGCAACCATCTCAACTTGTGCGTCTGGACTTGATTTGAGCAAAAACGTCAATTTTTCCAGAGCAACATTCCCTCCACCTACAATAAGAATCTGTAGGTTTCTTACTTTGAGAAATACAGGATAAAGTGTATTACGTTGCTCACCTACCATGATGATATCTTATTTTGAATATATTCTGCCTGAATATCGAGCAACGTCTTTCTATGGTTTACAACCTCTCCAATAATTATAATTGCTGGGTTAGCAAGCTTTTTTTCCGCAACTACTTCTTCTATTGTATCTATTGTTCCTACACCAATTTTTTCTTCTGCTGTCGTACCGTTTTGAATAACAGCAACAGGAGTGTCTTTTTTTGAATTTTGACGAAACAACTGCGTTATCTCTCCCAGCTTACTCATCCCCATTAAAATCACAACTGTAGCACTAGATTGTGCAGCCAACTCAACATCCTTGGAAATTTTATGGTCTTTTGTTGTTCCTGTTATCACCCAAAAACTTTCAGAGCTACCTCTTTTAGTTAAAGGAATATTTTGATAGGCAGGCACAGCTATCGAAGAAGATATTCCTGGAACCATAGCGACTTCAATACCTTTTTCTGCTGCATATTCCATTTCTTCTGCTCCACGACCAAAAATAAAAGGATCACCTCCTTTGAGACGCACGACGTGCCCGTGTGATTTTGCCCTACTTACGATAAGTTCATTAATCTGTTCCTGTTGATAGGCATAACAACCTTTGCGCTTACCAACAAAAATCTGTTCGGCATCTTTTGCATAATCCAAAAGTTCTGGATTTACTAAAGCATCATATAGAACTACATCAGCATTACCAAGCGCCTTTATGGCTTTTACAGTAATTAAATCTGCATCACCAGGGCCTGCACCTATTACCGTTAATTTGGAATATTTAGTTTGCATGAGCGAGTTGGTTTTTACGAAAACTATCTGCACGGTCAAAAAATGCATTGGCTTCTGCCAAATACGACTCTGCAAAAGTCTTTGTAGGTTCGTTATCTTTTATTTGATAAACAAGATCAGAAAAAGATTTACCTGAAACCAGTTCTATATTATCACCAAAAGTGGCATCAAATTCTGCTATAATATTAGCTTGAGTATTTGTTTTTATATCTTCTGCTAGCAATAAAGCTTTAGCGCCATTTACAAGTCCGGCATAAGTATGGTAAATGCTGTCTGCCCATTTTTGCACTTCAAAAGCTTCAATAGACATACCTAATTTATCTTTAGCTTCCAATAAAAGGGTTTGCACAAGATCTATTACTACGCCTGCACATTCTCCTACTCCTACCGCCTGAACATATTTATCATCATTTCCCCAATCTATAAAGTCAGATTCAATAAGATTATCAGTCGCAGAAAGAGGTTTTAATATATCATAAAAGTATTTTTGACCTTTCTTATCATAATAATCCAAAAAGCTCAAATCGCCCGCATTGGTTTTATAATCATCAAGAATTGTACGTAAAGCTTCAGGCCCCCTTTTACTTGGTATTTTTATTACTTTATCTGCAAAACGACCTTGACCATTCCCTAAAACACCACCGCCCAATAAAACCTGAAGAGCGGGTGCCACTAATTTTTCTGGAGTACGTATTGACATACCCTGAAAACCTATTTGAGACATATTATGCTGGCCACAGGCATTCATACAACCACTAATTTTAATGGTCAATTCTTTATTATTTACATATTCCGGATATTCTGCAAAAAGTACATTTTCCAATACATCTGCAATACCAGTACTGCTTGCAATCCCTAGATTACATGTATCTGTACCAGGACAAGCTGTGATATCTGTGGTTGTATTATAACCCGGATTGGCAAAGTCTAATTTCTTTAATTCAGTATAGAAAAATGGAAGTGACGCCTCGGGGATATCTCTTAATAAAATATTTTGTCTAAGGGTTAAGCGCAATTCATTTGTAGCATATTTCTTGATCAATCCTGCTAACGCTCTAGCCTTTTGTGTAGAAAAATCTCCTAATTTAATTTTAAGGCCTATAGCATAAAGCCCTTCCTGTTTTTGAGGAATTAAATTTGTGTTTTTCCAAGCCTCATAGGCTTGTGCATCTTCTATTGCAACCTCTGGAGCTGCCTGAGCAACTTTAATCTTTTGATCAAATTCTGTAATATCTATGGGATATGATTTATAAGAAAGTGCAGCCTGTTCTTCTTCGACCAATTTCATAAACCCTTCTTGCCCTATATCTTTTATTAAGAATTTCATTCTTGCCTTTAATCTACGAGCTCGTTCACCATGTCTATCAAAAACACGCAAAACGCCTTCAGTTAGAGGAATCAGTTGATCAACCGGTAAAAATTCATACAATAAATCAGCCTGACGTGGTTGAGAACCCAATCCACCTCCAAGCATTACCTGAAAACCACGTTCGCCATCTTTTATTTTAGGAATAAAACCTAGATCGTGCATAAAAGCAAGTGCCGTATCTTCATCTGTAGAAGAAAAAGAAATTTTAAATTTTCTTCCCATTTCCTGGCATATAGGATTTCGCAGGAAAAATTGAAAAACAGCGTGCGCGTAAGGAGTTACATCAAATGGTTCCTCATTATCAATACCAGCTGTTTCACTAGCTGTTACATTTCTCACCGTATTACCACACGCTTCTCTAAGTGTCACATCATCTTTTTCCAATTGTGACCACAGCTCAGGAGTACGATCTAAACTCACATAATGAATCTGAATATCCTGACGTGTAGTTATATGTAATTTTCCTGTTGAATATTCATCAGCCACATCTGCAATACGCACTAATTGCTCTCCGGTAACTTTACCGTAGGGTAACTTGATACGGATCATCTGCACACCTTCTTGACGCTGACCATAAACCCCTCTTGCAAGACGTAAACTCCGAAAGCGCTCTTCATCAATTTTCCCTTCTTTAAAAAGGCTAATCTTCCTTTCCAGTTCGAGAATATCTCTTTCTACAACTGGATTTTCTATTTCGGTTCTAAATGATTGCATTTTTCTTTTTCTTTAATGAATTTTAGATATAAAGCTATAGCTGTATACCACATTCTAAATTTGCCTTAGACTTGGTTGGGTCGTAATAAGCAAACTCATTAGGCAGACCATTTTGATCTAAATATTCCTCTATCTCATTTTCTGACCAGAAGTAAAATGGACTCACCCTTAAAATTCCTTCGTTATTAATACTCAGAATATTTAATGTATCGCGATAT
>CAXBEL010000144.1:0-11403 GCA_963974735.1 uncultured Flavobacteriaceae bacterium
TGACAGATAAAGTAATCTATTTAAAATCTGAAGAAGCTATTATCCAGACCCAACAACAGAAATCATGGTCTGATCTTTTTGAACAACGCAAAAGATGGGCGGCTAAAGCTTCTGCTTATAAAAACTGGTTTGGAATATTAGTAAGTTGGCTTGTTTTCTTAGGAAATCTAGCTTTTATAGTAAATTTATTCTATTCCCAAACCTATGATTTTTTAATATCAAAAATTATAGTAGATTTTATATTAATCTCAAAAGCAGCAATTTTTTGCAAACAGGAAAATGTGCTTAAAAGTTATATTTTATGTGCTCTAGTTTATCCTTTTTTTACTGTATTAATTGCCATATGTAGTCAGTTGAGTTCGTATACCTGGAAAGAAAGAAAATTTAAAAAATAATTATTCTGCCTGGATAACTATAGGAATTTTAAATGCCGTTTTCACAGGAATACCCCTTTTAATTGCCGGATAAATTTTAGGGAGGGAATCAAGGCTATTATTAAGCCATTCATTCATTTTAGGTGCGTCATTCATAATAATTGATGGGATTTCCAATTGTTCAATTTGAGGTGTCCCTTTTTCAGAAATAACTAAATGTACCCAAATGGTATCCTGAACCTCTTCATTAAAAATCAACATTTGATCACTTAGATAAGAATAAAAATTCGTGATGAGACGCTGTTCAAAACAAGTACGTTTTTCGGCTTGAGACTCCAGATATTCACAGCTTTCAAAGATGGGATATTCATCGACTTCCTGCATATCTATGGTTTTTAATTCTTCTTCCAAAAAAGTTTTTGAGGATACTTTTTTGGTTTCCACATCTTTGCAGCCAAGCATTGCCAAAACAACTAGGAGAAAAAGAAATCTATTAATCATAAACTAAGTAAGACAGCGTGAAAATACAATTTTCACAGGAAACTTAATTGGCTAGAGTTCAACTCCTTTTAAAGTCTGACCCCGACACTAAACTCAACTCCTTCTGCTTTTGCCCCGTGTGCTTTAACTGTGACAGATCCAAAAACTGAATCTGAAAAATAGCGTTTAAGTCCAAGACGGTTGTAAAGCCTGTTCTCAAATTCGTAAGGCCAATAAACATAGTAACCCACTTGGGAAACAAAGGCAACCTTATTAAACCTCAATTCGTGCCCGATAAAGAGCCCAACGCGTTTCCAATCTTCATCTCCATCTACTCCAAGCTCTGGAAAAGAAGTTGACTGTAACTTAATCAATTCTTTTAAAAATTTAGCAAAAAACACATCTACTCCCGCTGTAAGGGTGCTTTTATGACTAATGCGTTTATCTGCAAAGGCAGAAAAAACATAGAATGGAAACCTCCCTTGCCCAACTATATCACTTTCATTTACCCCTCCTCTTAAAACAAAATTGTAGGCAATAGGCTCTGTATATTTTGTTCGCTCTCCTTTAGGAATATACTCTGGGAACTCTTCATAATCTATATTATAATTAGTTCCGACATTAAAGGCAAAAGTATTGGTACTGTTATTGGGCGCCCTTAAATTCGCATTAGAATAATGAATAATTGTAAATCCTGCCTGTAAACCAAATCCCTTGTAGATATTTTGTTTATTGTAGTTGAGCGCAATATAAGTGGAGCTTAAAAGTCGCGTTCCATAAGCATTGTTTTGATAATTAGTTTCTGCATCATAAGGATTACCTGCAATTGCAAACCCTTGTCCAATTCTGAAATAGGCATTTCTGTTTAAAAAGTAGAAATTAAAGTGCCCATAAAAACCTACATTTTCACCTAAATATTCATTGTGCAGGTTTTGGTAAGTCATTGAGAAACCCCAGTCCGGATAATTATACCGTCTCTCCCAGTCATTAAATCCATAGGTCTTGCGGTTGTAGCTTAAAATAAAACCTGTGGGATGTCCAGTAATTAGATGATTTATATCTGGGTTGTGTTCTAAAATAGATCCATAGAAAAATGAAGCATCTATATTAACCGGTTTTTTCTCTGTTTCCTGAGCAAAAATAATTCCTGTAAAAAAAAATGCAAGGAGTAGTAAACTTTGTTTCATTTAGGCCTTTTAGTCTTCAAAAATCAATTTACCTGTAAATCGTTCTTCTACCTCCACAACTGGAGGCCTATTAACAGATATTATATCTCCAGTTCCTGTTAGAATAGCGTTGATACTTTGCTGAGGATTTACAATCATTTTATTTGCTGCACGATGAAAAGCCACAAAATCCTGAACAATGAGTTCTCGACCTTCTAATCGTGGCCTTTCATCTTCAAATCTAATATCCAATATCGTGGCGCTCCCTTTTAGATCAAAAACACTTTGTCCATTAGCTCTAATCAATAAATTTGTGCAATCTAAGTTTAGAATGAAATCTCCACTTTTCTTGAGATTTTTCACATCTACATTTGTATTACTTACCAGCAAAAGCTTATCATATTTTAATACACCATCGCTTTCTGCATTAAAACTTGAAGCATTGCGTATTTCTGTAATATCAGGCGCAGTAACAATAATCTGAGTTACTCCATAATCCCTAAACAAATTACAGTCATTATTATCACGTGCTATTAAGATACCATCTTCAACCTTTACTAAAACATCATTTAAAAGGTTCTCGCCAGTTTTAATTACAACTTTTTGCTCATTTCCTTGCTTTAGCAGCAAAGCGGCTCCGGGCTCTAGACGAATCTTGGTAAAGGGTTCTACAACGACTTCCTTTTCCACCAAATTTCCAGAGGATTGAAAGCAGTCATTAGCATTCTCAGAATCGCAACTTATAAATATACCTACGAGAAGCAGATACAAAAGGTTCTTCATGGAAATCAAATTAAACATGTGGCCGAATAAATTTTAAGCCACGATTATGGGTTAGCAAATTAAAAGAAAATATGCCGGACTTCACTCAGAAGTATCAAAAAGTGTAGTGCGTTTACAGTTCTAATAAAGCAGCTTGAAAAGAAAAAATCAAAAAAAATAAAAAGCAATTTTTTAACTGCTTTAGATAATTAAGCGTACTTCTCCCAACTCTTCCAGACTGTGCTCAGAATCCTCTCCTGGAGAGCCTATAAACATAAAATTTACAGGAATCTCCCATTTTTTTGAAAGCTCTTTAATTTTTGCCGGGCCAAATACTCCACGTTCTACAATAAATTCAATACGGATATCTGGATATGCCCTATCTAATACTTCTATATCTTTTTTAAGATTGGGTGCTAAACTATCCCCTTCTCCAAGTATAGAAACAATTTTAATTTTACGTGTGGGTTCATTTTGCTTTATATAAAGCATCACCTTATTTAAGGTTTCTACATTATCTCTATTTGTAAAAAACACAAACTGTTCCCCACTGAGTTCTGCAAGCTTATGTATCGTTCTTCTACTCAACTTATTGAAAAAATTATTTTTATGGGGGAAAAGGTAATTTATAGTATAGATGGCTCCTTTCAATATATATTGATGATAGAGCATAAAGAATACTACAAATAATGTGGGTATTAAATATTCTATAAATATGAAAAGATAGCCCGGGTTAAGAATAATATTACCCAATATTGCAGCCATAACAGCTCCTATTGCTATAAAAAGACCCAGCCAACTTGCCCTTTCTGGTCTCGGCAGTCTTTTCCTATTAATCTTGAGTAAGATATTACCAACTCCAAAAAGCACCATAACCGACAGAAATGCAATAGTGTAAACTCCCGCAAGTTTTGCTAGGTCGCCACCCGTAACAAACAATATGGAAGTACAAAGGATAAAGAAAACTATATAAATTACATAAGAACTACCTTTTTTATTCTTCTTAAGCAAAAAACTGGGAAGGATACGATCTAACGCCATACGCTCCATAAGTCCGCCCACTCCTACAAATGAAGTAAGTACCGCTCCACTCAATACCAAGGCTGCATCTATACCAACCAAAAATGATAACCAACTGCCACCCGAAATATCACCTAAGAAAAAAAGGAGTGCATCTTGATTAGAGTTTACCGTATCCATTGGGATTAAAGCCAAAGCTAAAAATGCCAATAGCGGATTAAATATGCTAACCACTATCCACATATTGCGCAATGTTTTTGGGAAAACGCCTTTTTTCTGTTCTTCTACATAATTAGCTGAACTTTCAAAACCGCTTATACCTAACATCGCAGCAGAAAAGCCAAAAAACAATGCTTGCCAGATACCACCTTCTACCGGCATTTTGAAATTGGCTGTCAACGTACCAAAACCATTTCCAAAAAAATAATAAATGCAAAAAACACTTAGAATAGTCAATGACACTAAGTGAAACAGAAATATAAATATAGCCACCTTAGAAGATTCACCTATCCCTAAAATAACCAACCCCATAAAAAACAATAATAATCCAATAGTTGCTGGAAGCACAGGAATAAATTCCCAAATACTTGCAGCATATTTTATCGCTTCACTTGCAGAAATTACTGCTGTTGCCATATATGAAAGTACTGTTAATGAAGCCGCTAGTGATGCCGTAGATTTTTTTGTGGTATTTAGCAATGCATTATAGGCACCGCCATTTAAAGGTAAGGCACCTACCACTTCCCCATAGATTCGCCTAAAGAGAAAGAGCACTCCTGCTACCATTAATAATGAAATCCAAGCGTACTGCCCAGCATAAAAAATAGCTAAAGCTGATACATAAAGACAAGAAGAACTAATATCGTTACCACAGATGGCCGTAGCCTCCAACTGGTTTAGTTTTTTTTTGGCCATAATAAATATATACCTTAAGAAGTAGTTTAGAATTGTTGAGTAAATTTCAGCAAAATCCTAAACCTTATTACACTATACTCAAACAATATTGGTTAAGGTAATGTGAAATTGTGTTAAATTAATTATGCCTAAAGTCCAACGATGAAAATTTTAATAGCAGAAGATGAAAATGATCTGCAAAAAGCCATAAAAGAATACCTATCAAAGGATGCAAATATCTGTGAGACCGCTTCAGATTTTGAGGAAGCGGCTTATAAGCTTTCGTTATACGAATATGACATCATTATTTTAGATATAAATCTAGTCACAGGAAGTGGTCTGGACATTTTAAAACTTCTTAAAAAAGATAAAAAAAAGGTGGGCGTAATCATTATTTCCGCAAACAATTCCCTAGAAGACAAGCTGAAAGGACTCGACTTAGGCGCTGATGATTATGTCACAAAACCTTTTCATCTTGCAGAGCTTAACTCCCGTATTAAGGCAGTACTTAGAAGAGGTAAATATGGCGGAGATAATAATTTGATTTTTAATGAAATTGAAATCGATACCCAATCACGTATGGCTTACGTGAATGAAAAACCCATAGAACTCACCCGAAAAGAATATGATCTGCTTGTTTTTTTTATAACAAATCAAGGAAGAGTATTATCTAAAGAAATAATCGCAGAGCATTTATGGGGTGATAGTAGCGACATGCTGGATAATTTTGACTTCATTTATGTTCACATTAATAATTTGAGGAAAAAATTAAAGGGAGAAACGGCAAAATACATCAAAACCGCATATGGTAGCGGTTATAAATTTATGCAAGAATAGAATGAGTAAAGTCAATAAAAAAATTCAATTACTTCAAGTAGCTTCAAAGTCATATTTATTGATCAGTGCGTTATTGATGGTATTGAGTTCTATTGGTTTATATTTTTATACTAAACATCTTTTGCAGAATGAAATAGAAGAGGAACTTTATTCTACGCGCTATAGAATAGAGCACCGTTTGTCTGAAAATAAAATTTTCTACAATTTACCACCCGTCTCGGAGGTTTCCCAAGTGGCAGAATTGCACCCAGAATCTTTGAAGGATACCATTATCTATGATCCTTCTCAAGATGAGATGGAAGAATTTCGCGAACTTACTTCCTATAAAGAAATCAATGCTAAAAATTACAGGATTACAGTACGTATGCTTGTAGTTGAATCTAAGGATATTCTACTCGCTATTGTCTTTTCTTATATAATTATTCTTCTGCTCATATTTCTAACTCAATTTTATTTTAGTAAGGCTCGTGATAAAATTTTGTGGGGACCATTCTTCACAAACCTTAAACGTATGAAAGGTTTTTCCCTACAATCTGGACATCCTATTGAGCTTGTGGACAGTAACATCTTAGAATTTAGTGAACTGAGACAAGAGATTAAAGGTCTTATGGATAAGGTAACTTCAGATTATCAAAATCTGAAACAGTTTACAGAAGATGTTTCGCACGAATTGCAGACACCATTGGCCATAATGCAAGCCAAAATTGAAAATATAATTAATGACCAGAAATTGGATTTTGCCCTTTTTCAAGCGCTTTCATCATTTCAAAATGATATGCAGCGACTCGTGCAACTCAATAAAAAACTGGTGTTATTAACTAAGCTGGAGAACAAACAATTTATAAATGCTAAAGAATTAAATTTTAATGCATTAGTAAACGAAACACTACTAAATTTTAAAGAACTCACGCCCATTCCTATAGAATTAGATGAAAAAGATACAGTATTATTAAAAGCAGATATCCATTTAATTCAGGTATTGTGTAACAATTTAATTTCAAATGCTATTAAATATTGCGCTCCAGAAGGCAGTGTGTCAGTTTTAATAAAAGAAAAATGCTTTTCAATTTCTAATTCTGGTAAGGAATCAGCTCTGCATCCAGAAAAATTATTTAATCGCTTCTATAAAGAAGACAAGAGCATGCAGTCTAATGGTTTGGGGTTGGCAATAGTTAAGAAAATCACAGATTATTACAATTACGATATAAGCTACGAATTTGTAAATAAGAGACATGTATTTAAAATAGAATTTTAAACTTGCTTTAGAAGATCTATTTATATTTAATAAATAGCTCATAAATAACATTATGAAAAAGATAAAAATTTATTTGATGTTCTTTCTCCTAACTATTTTAATAGGTTACAATACAAACCAAGCGCCTGATCCAGTTAAAGAATCTTATGAAAAAATTTCCCACTGCAAAAGCTGTATCTTGGGGAAAAGAATCTAATACAGAATGGGAAGCTGAATTTAAAATGGATAACACGTCGTATTCCGCTAATTTTGATATGGATGGCAATTGGAAAGAAACTGAACATGAGGTAGATGTAAATGCTATTCCCAGAGTCGTTAAAAATGCCTTAGATCAAGAATATTCTTATTATAAAATTAAAGAAGCTGAAATTTCTGAAAACGAATCAGGAACGGCATATAAATTTGAAATACAGAGTTCAAATTTAAATATTGAAGTCAGCATTTTACCAGAAGGAAGAATAACTCAAAAGCAGTCCACAGAAGAAAAAAATGAGAATCATACAGATTAAAGTCTTTTCTGAGATGTTCTAATCTTAGGGCTTCTATTCTTATGATTTTATTATGATTTGGCACGCTTCAACTTTAAATTTCATTTAGAATCCGCTTTTAATTTTGATCCTACTAATAAAGTAGGAACTCTTGAAAACAAAGTTTTATTTTGCCTTACTCCTAATATTTTTACTTCTTAATTTAGGACAAGGCAGTTGGGGATTAAGTGAAAGCAGCGAAGCCCGTTATGCCGAAATAAGTAGGGAAATGGTACTTAGTGGTGATTATTTGCACCCTATGCTTTTAGGAATAAGACATTACCACAAACCTCCTTTAACGTACTACCTTACCGCTTTAGGATATCAAATATTTGGTATTAATGAATATGGCGCTCGCTTCTTTTTAAGCGTAGCACTCATTCTTCAATTACTGCTGGTTTTTAAAATAGGACGATTACTCTTTGATGATATAAAGATTGCAATAGCTTCTGCATTAATCTATTTTTCGTTTCCAGTTATTCTCATAGCGGCCCGTAATTTAACAACAGATGCTTATCTCGTTACTAGCATTCTAGCTTCTCTTTTTTTCTGGCTGCGTTTTAAAAAATCTGCAAAGGTTTTAGACCTTTATCTCTTTTATACAGTAATGGGATTGGGTTTTCTTATTAAGGGGCCAGTGGTATTCTTACCGCTAATTATTTTCATAACCTCCTGGAAGATAATTTACAAAGAGAAAATACATGTAACACTGCATACTGCGATGGGTTTACTATTGCTCATATTAATTTCGGCTTCGTGGTTTTTGGCTCTTATATATAATGACTCCTCATTATTAAATTATTTCTGGCAGGAGCAAATTGTAAATCGGTCAATATCTGCAGAAAAGTTCCATAGGGCCAAGCCATTTTGGTTCTATCTTGTTTTTGCTCCATTAATTGGGCTTCCCTGGATAATTTTTATAACCATAGACTCTATTAAAAAACTCAAAGTCATAACTGCAGAGCGTTCTATAGTTTCAATTTTGTTTTTCACGTGTACGTTTTTAATACTTGTCTTCTCATTTTTCTCTTCAAAATTGATACTCTATATACTTCCTATATATCCATTTTTAGCTTTGTTAGGAGGATATCTTATTATGCAATCCTCCGAGAAGATGTTAAAAATCTACATCGGTATTTACATGGGGTTTTATGTTATAATTGTCGCAGCACTAATAAGTTTGGGCATATTACAGGACATCAAAATTAATTTGACCATTGCCATCGTACTTGTTCTACTTATAGTAAGCTATGCACTTTATTTTTTGGAATACGGTCAGTTTAAAAAGCGTGTTACATTAGGCGGATTGAGTATTGGATTTACCATTAGCATTTTATTTGTTTTCACTTCTGTAAGTTCAGCGAATCCTTATCTAATCAATTCGGTTGAAGAGGTTATTCATTTTATCCAAAAAGAAAAAAAAGGGGATTTTAAACTTTTGGTTTATGATGAATTGGTCCCTTCCGCTTCCTTTTATCTTAAGAAACCAATTGTCACCATTTCGAACACAGATTTTAATACTCAGCGAGACCTACGATTTCAAAAAGAAGGCCTGTATCACAACACATATATTGATATCAAAAAAGCAACGGATCTCGCTCGATTCAAAAAGTTATTGAATTCAGAGAATGTACTTTTAACCAAAAAGAAGAGTCCTATCCCCGATTCTCTAAGTTATCTCCTTAAAAACTTTAAGCATCAAAAAGAGCTAGGAAAGTGGGAAATATATTACTGAAAATGAAAAATTTCTTGCTAATGATTTCTCACCTCTCCATTTTTCCAAAAACCCGCTTAAGTTTTTCTTTAGAAATCATTATTAATATTAAGGGAATAAAGTAATTATAATTTGAACCAGTTTGATGTTTAATATAACCTATAAATTTTCTTTGTTTATTTTTCTTTTGCTCTTTACGGTATCTCTTTTGGGATATGCACAAACCATAAAGAGCAACAATCCGTATTTGGAAACAAGTGGGGATATTTTACCGGTAGCGCTCCCAGTAACCGTCTTTGCAACTACATTAATTTTAAAAGGCCACAAAGATGGCTGGCAATTTAATAAAGACTTTTTGGCAAACCAAGTAATAACTTTTGGTATGAAGGTTGCCGTTAATAAACCAAGACGCAAAGACAATGGAGATTATGTCCTTAGGCTCCAGAACGTTTCAAAGAGCCTTATTACAAATACAGCTTGATTTTCTACACAAGTCTTGATTTATAGAAAAATAGTAAGAGTAACCAGAAAGGACTGATGAAGTTAATCTTCTCAAAAATTTTGCTGAAGCATAATAATTTATTAAAAATGAGTTATTGTAGTACGCATACTCTGGTTTTGTGCTACTCTGAAGCTCAAAAGAATTGTAAAATTTAAAAATGTTTTAAAAAACAAATGAATACCCTAATTCCAAAAATTAAAACATATTGCGCAAACCTCATCCGTGAAAGCCGTTGTGATGGATTACCTTTTCACAATCTTTCGCATACCCTATCTGTTTATAGAGCTGCTCGTAAAATTGGCCTTTACGAAAAAATTTCTCCCGCAGATTTAGAGCTTGTATCGATCGCAGCATTATTTCACGATATAGGTTATGCCGAAGTATATCACGGTCACGAGGAAAAAAGCGCTGATCACGCATCTTATTACCTTAACCAATCGGATTTTTCATCTTTAAAAACCCAAAAAATAACCACTTGCATTGAGTCTACGCAAGTACCACAAAGACCTCAAAATATTCAACAGCAAATTTTGTGTGATGCTGATCTTGCTCATCTGGGAAGTAAAGATTTTGAAAAGAAAAACAATGATTTAAGAAAGGAATGGGAGGTAGTATTGAATAAATCATTCTCAGAAAAAGAGTGGCTTCTTTTTAATATAAACTTTTTAAGAGCACACCGTTATCATACTACATTTGGGAAGGAAGTGCTGGAACCTCAAAAACAAATAAATTTAGAGAAATTAATAGCCAAGTATGAGGCTTTAAAATAATTGCTCAATTGTTTTAAAGCCTAATCCCTATCCCAAATTCTACTGCTTCCGCTTTAGCTGCGTGGGATTTTAAGGTAATTGATCCAAAAATATTCTTTCCAAAGTATCTTTTTAACCCTGCTCTAATATAGGTACGGCCTTCAAAATCATAGGGATAATATACATAATAGCCGAACTGAGTTACTAAAGCATTCTTATTAAAACGAAGTTCGTGACCAGCAAAAACACCTATTCGTTTCCAATCTTCATCTCCCTTTACCCCAAAGTAGGGAAAAGCTATTGATTGATACTTTATCTGATCTTTCAAAAATTTAGAGAAGAAAAAATCTGCACCTAGCTGAAAACTGCTTTTATGGTTTATTTTTTTATCTATAAATGAAGAAACCACTAAAAACGATCGTTGACCTAAGCCTACATAATCGCTCTCATTGACACCACTTCGCAGAACCAGATTAAATTTAATGGGTTCGCTGTAGTGAGATTTTGTTTCTGGGATGTACTCTGGAAATTCTTCATCCAACTGATAATTAAAACCCAAATTAAAAGTGAAGGAATTTGTACTGTTATTAGGGGCCTTCACGTTTGCATTGGAATAATGTACCAAAGAAACCCCCATTTGTAAACCAATTCTATCAATAATATTGGGTTGCGTATAGTTAAGCATTACAAAGGTAGAACTGAGTAAACGGGTCCCGTAAGCACTATTTCTAAAATTACTGTCAAGATCAAATGGATTACTTGCAACGGCTACCCCTTGTCCTATACGAGCCATTAACTTTCGGTTCAAAAAATAAAAACCTAAATGCCCATAAACCCCATAATTTTCGCCTAAATATTGATTTTTTAAATCTTGATAAACAAAAGAAAAACCCCAATCGGGATAATTATAACGTGCTTCCCATTCATTAAAGCCATACGTCCTGCGATTGTAACTTACTATCGTCCCAATGGGATGACCAGTTATAAGGTGGGCTATATCTTTATTATGTTCCAGAATGGTACCATAGAAAAAACTGGCATCAATACTTGAAGGTTTCTTCTCCTCTTCCTGTGCAAAAAGGCATGCACACCAAAGAAAAGCAATAAGGGGTCTTAAAATCAT
>CAXBEL010000145.1:0-11395 GCA_963974735.1 uncultured Flavobacteriaceae bacterium
CATCATTATAGGCCCGATGTTATCTGCTTTATCCAATTCCTTCAACATCTTATAGGTAATGTTAGCAGAATCTATATTAGAAAAAACAAGGGTGTTGACCTTCTTGCCTGCCAGTTTAGAAAATGGAAATTTGTTTTTCATCATTTCCGCATTTAAGGCAAAATCCGCTTGTACTTCCCCATCTACCAATAAATCTGGATAATAACGATGTAAATAAGCTACAGCGTCTCTTACTTTAGTGGCTTTTTCATTTTTAGAAGAACCAAAGTTTGAATACGATGTCATGGCAACAACAGGCTCTAAACCAAACATACGTACTGTACGAGCGGTCATCTGGGCGATTTTTGCTAATTCTTTAGCAGAAGGTTCAATATTTATTGAAGTATCTGCCAAAAATAGCGGCCCTCTGGATGTAATCATTAAATTTGCTGTAGCAACTTTCTGTACATTGGTGGCCGCGCCTATAACTTCAAGAACAGGTTTTACTGCTGAAGGATAACTACTGGAATAGCCTGTTATCATTGCATCTGCTGCCCCTTCACTTACCATCATAGAAGCATAATAGTTGCGCTGACGTAAAAGCTTTTGAGCATCAAAAAATGTTACTCCTTTGCGCTTGCGCGCTTGCCAATATTTATGTGCATACTTGTCTAATTTTTCTTTTTCTTCTGGAGATTTAGGATCAATAATTTCTACATCTACATCAAAATCGATTTCCTCCATCAATTCCAGAATAGTTTCCCTGTTACCAAGTAACACCGGAAAGCCTATCCCTTCATCGTGCACAATTTGAGCAGCCTTAAGAACATCTAACTGATCTGATTCTGCAAATACAATACGCTTGGGATTTGTACGCGCACGGTTGAGCATAAGCCGGACAATTTTATTATCAGAACCCATTCTGTCCAACAACTCGTCTTCATACTTTTGCCAATCAGAAATAGGGTTTCGGGCAACTCCACTTTCCATAGCCGCCTGAGCCACCGCTGGGGGCACTTTAGCTATCAAACGGGGGTCAAATTGTTTGGGTATTATATATTCCCGACTAAAATTAAGACGGGTCTCCCCATAAGCAATATTCACTTGTTCTGGTACTGCTTCCTTAGCTAGTTCTGCTAAAGCCTTTACAGCTGCCATTTTCATTTCTTCATTAATCTTTGTGGCCCTTACATCTAAAGCTCCCCTAAAAATAAATGGAAAACCCAGCACATTATTAACCTGATTAGGATGATCTGAGCGACCCGTAGCCATAATAATGTCTTTACGTGTAGAGCACGCTAGATCATAATCAATCTCTGGATCTGGATTTGCCATTGCAAATACAATAGGATTATCTGCCATTGATTTTAGCATATCCTCATTTACAATATTTGCAATAGAAAGCCCGATGAAAACGTCAGCATTATCCAAAGCCTCCTCTAAAGTATCAATCTTTCTATGTGAGGCAAATTCCGCCTTTTCAGAAGAAAGATTACCTCTATCATCGCGAATTACCCCTTTGCTATCTAGCATAACTATATTAGCTTGGCTAGCTCCAAATGCTTTATAGAGGCGCGTGCAAGAAACGGCGGCAGCACCAGCACCACTTACAACTATACGTACTTCTTCAATTTTTTTATCTGCTAATTCTAAAGCATTGAGCAATGCTGCTGCAGAAATTATTGCGGTACCATGCTGGTCGTCGTGCATGACCGGTATATCCAATTCTTCCTTAAGCCTTCTTTCAATTTCAAAAGCTTCTGGCGCTTTTATATCCTCCAGATTTATCCCTCCAAAAGTAGGAGCAATGTTTTTTACAGTTTCTATAAAAGCATCAATGTCCTTCGTTCCCACTTCAATATCAAAAACATCTATTCCTGCAAAAATTTTAAAAAGCAATCCTTTGCCCTCCATAACAGGTTTTGAAGCTTCAGGACCTATATCTCCCAGTCCTAAAACAGCCGTTCCATTTGATATTACTGCGACAAGATTTCCTTTGGCTGTATATTTATAGGCATTTTCAATATCTTTTTCAATTTCCAGACACGGCTCCGCAACCCCTGGAGAATATGCCAATGAAAGATCTCTTTGAGTTGAATACTTTTTGGTTGGATTAACTGATATTTTACCCGGTGTTGGTTTTGCGTGATATACCAATGCCTCACGACGTCTGCTCTCTTTGCTCATAAAAATTAGTTATTAGCTGGTTAACACAAAAATAAAGCTATTAATTGGTGAAGATGAATTAATATGAGAATCATTTCAACAAATCATCCAAGTATTTAAACTTCATTTAATAGTTAAAATATTTTAAAAATTATTAGTGCAAATCTCATTATTTATGCACCTAATTGTCTTTTAAGAAATTAATATTTCGGTTCAGCCCTGTAAACTTTGTCCGTTTGACTGCGGACTTTTTAAATATCTGCGAAAATACTTCTTGGGTAATCTCCTCCCAATCTTTTTTAGTCATATCCAACAGTTGAGGATTGGCCTCAAAAAGGGGTTCACTATGAGGTTTTGAAAACCGGTTCCAGGGGCAAACATCCTGACAAACATCACAACCAAACATCCATTCATCCATTTTTCCCTTAGCGTGATCTGGTATGGCATTTTTAAGCTCAATTGTATAGTAACTAATGCACTTGCTTCCATCCACTACATATGGATCTACTATTGCTTGGGTAGGGCAAGCGTCTATACAAGCTGTACAAGAACCGCAATGATCTGTTACTGGATGATCGTATTCTAAATCTAAATCAAGAATTAATTCTGCAATAAAATAAAATGACCCCACCTGTTTAGTCAATAGATTGCTATTCTTCCCAATCCATCCCAAACCGCTTTTTGCCGCCCAAGTTTTATCCAAAACTGGAGCTGAATCTACAAAAGCACGACCGTGCACTTCTCCAATTTCTTCTTGAATATAGTTTAAAAGCTTCTTTAATTTATCTTTTATGACAAAATGATAATCTGTACCGTATGCATATTTTGAAATCTTATAAGAATCTTTTCTTTGTTCTTTTTCTGGATAGTAATTAAGCAATAATGAAACGACGCTCTTTGAATCTGGAACAAGCTTAGTAGGATCCAGTCTTTTATCAAAATAATTCTCCATATAAGACATTTCACCCTGCATATTATTTTTGAGCCAGCTTTCCAATCGAGGAGCCTCATCCTGGAGAAATTCTGCTTTTGAGACACCACATGACATAAAACCGAGACGTTTGGCTTCGGTTTTAATCATTTGTGTATATTTTTCAGTATTTCCTTTCAAAGTGTCTTGGATTGAATTCTAAAATGGCGTCTTTGGGCTTTAAAGTTATTAACGGTTTAATTTTTATAGGTATATTTTTTGATTTGATTTCAAAATTACTAATGAGTTCTGCCACCGCCAAAATCATCTCATACATAGCAAAGTTATTGCCAATGCACATTCTAGGCCCCGCTCCAAAAGGATAATAATAAGCCGAATATTTCACCTTATTCCCTTCTGCAAATCTATCTGGATCGAATTTAAAGGGATCTTCCCAAAAGCTTTTATGCTTATGGATCTCATGTAAGGAAAATAGCAGATTAGAACCTTTAGGTATTTCCATACCTTCGAAAATATCATCTTCAATGTTGACCCTATCTATGAAATATGCCGGAGGATAAAGGCGCATAGATTCTTCAACAACTTGCTTGGTGTAAATACAGCCCTGAATAAATTCCATTAAACTTGAGGAGTTTAATTTTGCATCCTGGACTTCTTTAGCAATCTTATTTTGACTTTCTGGATTTCTTGCCAGAAGCTCACTGGTGAATGTTAAGGAATTGGATGTTGTTTCATGACCTGCTGTAAAAAGTATTAGGATTTCATCAATAAGCTGCTCATTATCCATTGGATTGCCATCTTCATAACGTGAATCCAACAGCATATCCAGAAGATCATTTTTTCTTATTGAACTGCGTTTTCTATCTTCTATAAGGTTTTGTAAAATATCTCTTGCTTCTTGAGTTAATTTTAAGTGTTTATTAATTTCTCCACCTAGTTTAAACCACCATTTTTTATACGGTTGTCTTAACTCCTTTACTAGCATTTTCTGCGCTGCCTCAGTTATATATTGAAGTCGTTTGATTTCATTTCCCCCCACTGCACTGCTAAAAAGAGATTTAACCACAGTCTGAAAAGCCAAATCATTAAAAATGGGGAATACATCAATGGGTTTGCCTACTTCAATTTTATCCAATTCTATTTTTATAGCTTCCTGAAGATTGGAAAGCAGCAAAACGAGTTGCTTTTTATGAAATGCCGGCTGAATAAGTTTACGTTGTTTTTGCCAATGTTCCCCTTCAGAAGTAAGAAGACCATTACCTACATATTTAGCAAGATCTTTAGTCTGAATAGGGGATTTACAATAATTTCTTTGGTTTTTTTGTAATGCGTGCTGCACCAATCCGGCATCACGCGAAAAGATAACTGATTTGCCGAAACCCAGATTTAAACGGAATGTATCTCCATATTTCTCAAAATTCTCATGATGAAAGGGTAGTGGATTCTTAAGAATTCGACGTGCATTCTTTATAAATCGAAAAACCGAAACCTCTGGGATTTGCTTTTGCATTTTTTATAAGATAATGGATTCAAACCTTTAGAACAGACCTCGTTGAGTAGGGCCTTTCACCCTTCCTAAATGTTTATACGCAGCTTCGGTCACTTCACGACCTCGGGGAGTTCTCATTATAAATCCTTGTTGAATAAGAAAGGGTTCATAAACCTCCTCTATAGTTTCTGGACTTTCAGAAACGGCAGTTGCAATTGTAGTTATACCCACAGGCCCTCCTTTAAACTTATCTATGATGGTCGCAAGAATTTTATTATCCATCTCATCTAGGCCATGGACATCCACATTTAATGCTTTTAACCCAAATTTTGCGATTGCAATATCTATGCTTCCATTACCTTTTATCTGAGCAAAATCCCGTACTCTTCTCAATAAAGCATTCGCAATACGTGGTGTACCACGACTACGCCCAGCAATCTCAATGGCTGCCTCTATATCGATGGGTACATTTAATATATCTGCACTTCTTTGAACAATTGTGGTGAGCAATTCGGTATTATAATATTCCAATCTGGAGGCAATACCAAAACGGGCTCTCATAGGAGCTGTAAGCAAGCCTGAACGCGTGGTGGCACCTATAAGCGTGAAAGGATTTAAATTAATTTGAACAGTCCTTGCATTTGGCCCTGTTTCAATCATAATATCAATCTTATAATCCTCCATTGCAGAATAAAGATATTCTTCTACGATAGGACTTAATCGATGAATTTCATCAATAAAAAGAACATCCCGCTCTTCAAGATTAGTCAGCAAACCGGCAAGGTCACCAGGTTTGTCCAAAACTGGTCCCGAAGTGACTTTTATGCTTACTCCCAACTCATTTGCCAAAATATTGGCTAAAGTAGTTTTACCCAATCCTGGAGGGCCGTGAAATAAAGTATGATCTAAAGCTTCAGATCTAAGGTTAGCAGCCTGTACAAAAATCTGTAAATTCTCCAGCACTTGCTCTTGTCCGGCAAAGTCATCAAAACTAAGAGGTCTTAGCGCTCTTTCTACATCTTGCTCCTCTCTTGTGAAATTTTCACCTGTGGGATCTAGGTTCTCATTCATAACTCAAATATAGCGAATGCGTAAATATTGATAAGGAATTGTACTGAAACTATTAAAGAATTAATAAAGCCTAAAAACTGAAAAAGCCCACTCAGTATTTGAATGGGCTTTCTTTATTTTTAATAAATCTCTAGTGATTCATTTCTTCTTCATTCTCTTGAAGAGGAATATTCTGCGGAACAAAATCCTGCCCAGCAATTACATAATCGTCTTCGTCTTCATTCAATTTACTGTAATCATAAGGCCAACGATAAACATGAGGGATAGCACCTTCCCAGTTACCATGTATGTGTTTATGCTCTGTAGTCCATTCTAGAGTATTTGATTTCCAAGGATTCTTAGGACCTCTTTTTCCGTAGAAAATAGACGAGATGAAGTTATAAAGGAATACTAACTGAACCAGACCAGTGATGATTGCAGCAACCGTAATCATAACATTTACATCTGCTAAATCTTCAAAATAAGGAAATGCGGTATTTGAATAATAACGTCTTGGCAATCCTGCCATACCAATGAAATGCATCGGGAAGAATACAGCATAAGATCCTATAGCTGTCACCCAAAAATGGACATACCCTAAATTCTTATTCATCATCCTACCTTGGAACATTTTAGGAAACCAGTGATATACACCAGCAAATAAACCATATAATGCAGAAATACCCATTACCAAGTGAAAGTGAGCAACTACAAAATATGTATCGTGCACGTTAATATCAAGAGTACTATCTCCTAAAATTATTCCTGTTAAACCACCAGTGATAAAAGTAGAAACCAATCCTATGGAAAATAACATTCCAGGATTAAATTGCAGGTTACCCTTCCATAAGGTTGTGATATAGTTAAATGCTTTTACCGCAGAAGGAATCGCAATCAATAAGGTTGTAAAAGTAAATACAGATCCCAAGAATGGATTCATCCCAGAAATAAACATATGGTGACCCCATACAATTGTAGATAAAAATGCAATTGCCAAAATAGATGCGACCATCGCACGATAACCAAAAATAGGTTTACGTGAATTAGTTGCTATAATTTCAGAAGTGATTCCTAGTGCAGGAAGTAATACAATGTACACTTCAGGGTGACCTAAAAACCAGAATAAGTGCTCAAACAATACTGGAGAACCTCCACTATTATGTAAAACTTCACCACCAATATAAATATCAGATAAGAAGAAAGAAGTTCCAAAACTTCTATCCATTATCAATAAAAGAGCTGCTGATAATAAAACGGGGAACGAAACAACACCAATGATTGCTGTAACAAAGAATGCCCATATTGTTAAAGGCAATCTAGTCATAGACATACCTTTAGTACGCAGATTAATTACAGTTACAATATAGTTTAATGATCCTAGTAGAGAAGATGCAATAAATATGGCCATAGAAACCAACCATAATGTCATACCTGTACCAGAACCTGCAATACCCTGAGGAAGTGCACTTAAAGGAGGATATATCGTCCAACCTGCAGAAGCCGGTCCAGACTCTACAAATAGAGACATAACCATTATTACAGCAGATAAAAAGAACATCCAGTAAGACAACATGTTCAAAAATCCAGATGCCATATCCCTCGCACCAATCTGCAGCGGAATAAGCAGGTTACTAAAGGTACCACTCAATCCCGCCGTTAGTACAAAGAATACCATAATAGTACCGTGAATAGTAACAAGTGCCAAATATATACTTGGATCCATCACTCCATTCTCACCCCATTTTCCCAGAAAAATTTCATAAATAGTAAATTGAGTATCTGGCCAGGCAAGTTGAAGTCTAAATAAAAGAGACATGGCTATACCAATGAATCCCATAACAAGACCGGTAATTAGGTATTGTTTGGATATCATCTTATGATCAGTACTAAAAATATACTGACTTATGAATGTTTGTTTATGGTGATGATGCCCGTGATCGTCATGTCCTTGATCTAATGCTGGTGCGTGTGCTGACATAATCTTAATTTCTTTTTATAATCAATTTTTTATTCCTGAGATGCTAAAGTAGTTTTAAAGGTTTCCTGTCCTTTAATCCACTCCTGATATTCTTCTTCTGTCTCTACAACAATTTTCATCTGCATATTATAGTGACTCGCTCCACATATTTTATTACAAAGTAAATAATAGTCGAATTCCTCATAATCGTCTAGAGCGACATCTCCCGCTGCTACTAATTCTCTACTTTTATCTTTACGTATTTGTTGGATTCTACGCATTTTATCCTTCATATAATCAGTCTCACGTATATCCTCCGTAGTTACCGTAGGAGTAAATGAGAATTGAGTAATCATACCTGGGACCACATTCATCTGTGCACGAAAGTGAGGCATGAATGCGGAGTGCAATACGTCTTGAGAACGTAATTTAAAAATCACCTGACGGCCTACCGGTAGATGAAGCTCTTGTGTGACCACATCATCCATTCCGTCTTCATCTCCTGCATCGATACCTACGGTATTTGCCCCTTCCACAAAACGAACATTTGCGTTTCCTAGTATATTATCTTCGCCTGCATATCTTGCTCTCCAGTTAAATTGTTGCGCGTATAGCTCTACAACTAAAGCATCTTCATCTTCATCAAAATTCATTATATCAGACCAAGTAAACAAACCATATATAATAAGGCCTGCTAACACAATTACAGGAATAATAGTCCAGATAAATTCTAAACGATCATTATCTGCATAGAATAAAGCTCTTTTGCCCTTCTCTCCTTTGTATTTATAAGCAAAAAAGTGCAATAATCCCTGTGTAATAATCTGAACGAACATAATAAGTGCAATAGAGACGAACATTAATGTATCGTATTTACTACCATGTTCAGAAGAAGCTTCAGGTAAATAGTATTTAGAATAATACCAAAAGCAATAAAAACTTAGAAAATATAAAAATATGACAAACATCAACATCAATTTTGCATTGATGCGATTGTCTTTATCATTTGCCACCTCCAGATCATCGCCTGTAGGTTGTGATTGTGACATTTTGTAAATCTTGCTCATCTGCCAGAGCGAAGCGACAAAAAGAATAATTACGATAAGTACTAAAAAAACGGTCATTGCTTTGTTATTTCTTTTTCGTTGCTAATAATTAATAATGGTAATTTTCACTTTCCTTAATGAAAGGATCTCCTTCTGGTCTGAGCGAAACTTTTGCAAGTCCGGTGCCCACCACAAAAACAAACAACCCTAAGAAAAAGCATATACCTGCGATTTCCGATATACCGAAAGACCAATAAGGCCCAACAGTTGACGGCATAACCAATAAGAAAATATCTATATAATGTCCTACTAAAATTACAATTCCAGTCATAACTACGAACCAGGGAATACGTTTGAAATCGCTATTCATCAACAACAGAATAGGGAATACAAAGTTAAGCACGAGCATACCGAAGAACAATAAATTGTATTCTTGAATACGAAGAATGAAGTAGGTAACCTCTTCGGGTATGTTTGCATACCAGATTAACATAAACTGACCAAACCATAAATAGGTCCAAAAAATACTGAAGGCAAACATAAACTTAGCCAAGTCATGAAGATGACTGTCATTTACAAAACTCAGCAACCCACGACTTTTTAAGAAAATGGTAGTCAAGGCAATTACTGTAATTGCAGAAACAAACATACTTGCAAACACGTACCAAGCAAATAAGGTACTATACCAGTGTGGTGTCATAGACATAAACCAGTCCCACGCCATTGTAGATTCTGTGATTATAAAAAACACTAAAAAGAATACCGAAAATTTAAAGTTTCTCTTATATGGATCAAGCCCTACAGATTCAGCTACTCTCAAAGAATTTTTTCTAGAGAAATGACGATATAGATTCCATCCCAATAAATAGATTATAGCCCTAATAAGAAAGAATGGAAAATTTAAATAACCAGATTTATCTTGAAGAATAGTATCATGCGCTACAAGTTCTTCATTTTGCCAAGGATAAAAATGAGTCCCAGCAAAAACAACAATTAAAAATACAATAACAGAACCTGGCAAAAGATATGTTGTAATACCTTCAATAACTCTATAAAGTACAGGAGACCATCCAGCTTGCGCGGCATATTGAATTGCATAGAAAACGAGAGCGCCCAATGCAATCATCATAAAGAAAAAAGCAGCAACAAAGGTTGCAGACCAAGGTTTAGCCTGCATCTGATGTAAAACATGTTCCATATGCTCCTCATCTTGATGTGCTTCTTCACCCATATCTTTATCATGAGCCATAGCAGCTTCGCTGTAACCCTGCTCTCCACGTGCTTGATCTACAAAATTAGTTTCGTGACCACCACCATTGTGTTGCTCCCCATGCTGAACTGTCTCTTGAGACTCATGATCAGATCCGTGGCCTTCTCCATGTCCGCCCTGAGCAGCTAGTATTTCTTTAACATCATCCACATTAGATGGTGCAGATAAGAACCCGTAGGTAATACCTACTAGGCCAATTATCATCAGAATAAGGGAAAACAGTTTAAATTTACTAGAAAACGTGTACATAAGTATATAATATCCTGGCTTAATTATTCTTCGGTTTGCGTTTCTTCCATGCCTTGCATGTCATGCTCTTCTTCACTATCTGCACTCATTTGAGTAGCTGGCATATCTTCACCTACTTCAACAAAAGGTCTTTCTGGATTACCATCAAGTTTATTTTTAAGACTCATCACATAATGATTGATTTGCCATAATTCCCCTTCAGTAGTTTGTGCTGCATAAGAGCCCATATTGTTTATTCCATAATAGGTTACATGATATACACTACCTTCTGTTATACCTCTCCCTGCATCATTATAGGCCGGAATACCCAATATCTTCTCTCTTTCTGCCAATGTTCCTTGACCATCACCTTTATCACCGTGACATATTGCACAGTAGAGCGTATAAAGTGCTTTACCCTCGTTTATATTATCTTCAGTATAAGGAAGTGGATTTTTTAAGTTTGCTTTGGCAGCAGCATATCCTTCAGGATTATTTTCATAATCATAAGGCATCCATCCTCGAGATACGGTTCCTTCTGCAGGACTCATAGCTTCCATACCATTAGGAAAAACATCGTAATTTCCATAAGTTTCATAACCCACAGGCTCATACATATTAGGCATATACTGGTAATTGGGCTTTTGCTTATTCTGACAGGAAGTTGCCAGTAACAAAACCGAAACAATTAGCGATAAGTGAAATATATTTTTCATTATTAGGCTTCTTCTTCGTTATGAATTAGATTGATTTCTGAGGCTCCGGTGTCATAAAGAAATTTCGACATATCATCCAAATCATTATTAGCAACCTCAATTTCCATTAAAAAATGATCATCTGTAGTTCTCACATCCGGGTTTTCTGCTTGCTTAAATGGCCATATCTTACTTCTTAAGTAAAATGTGATTACCATTAAGTGAGCTGCAAAAAACACCGTTAATTCAAACATTATCGGCACAAAGGCTGGCATATTTTGAATGTATGAAAAACTTGGTTTACCACCTATGTTACGCGGCCAATCTTCTATCATGATAAAATTCATCATGGTAATCGCAACAGAAAGACCTACAAGACCGTACATAAAAGATGTTATAGCAATACGTGTAGGCGCAAGCCCCATTGCTTTATCTAGCCCATGTACTGGGAAAGGTGTATATACCTCATTAATATGATAGTGCTTTGCTCTGACTTCCTTTACTGCATTCAATAGAATGTCGTCATCAGTATATAATGCATGTATAACTTTTGAAGATGCCATACTCCTTATAATTGTTTTAGT
>CAXBEL010000146.1:0-11373 GCA_963974735.1 uncultured Flavobacteriaceae bacterium
CAAGGTAGGGGTTGTCAAGTAATTAGGTGTTTAATTTTTAAAGAGCTTAAAGTGTGGTAATTTCAAAGCCTAAGGCCTTAAAATCCTCCCAAAAATCAGGGTATGATTTATTAACTACCTCTGCCTCTTCAAATATAATAGGGATTTTAAGGGCTAATGGAGCAAAGGCCATTGCCATACGATGATCCTGATAGGTCTTGATGGTTACATCTGCGTTATAGATTTTAGCCATCTTTAAATGCAACGAATCTTCTGTCACTTCCAGTTGGGCTCCTAATTTACCGAGTTCAGCGTGGAGTGCTTCCAGACGATCTGTTTCTTTAATTTTTAAGGTATGCAATCCTTTTAAATCACAGGCTATACCTAAACCATAACAGGTAACCGCTATTGTTTGAGCAATATCAGGACTGTTAGCTAAATCAAAACTTACTGCTTCAGCTTTAAAATCATCAATTTTAGAAAGTGTGATTGAATTTTCGTTAAAATGAGTTTCAACACCCAGTTCTTTATAAAGCTTGGCCAAAACCGCATCACCTTGCAAACTATCCTCTTTATAGCTTGATAAGGTTATTTTACCAGTATCGCTAAGTGCAATAAGACTGTAATAATAAGAAGCACTGCTCCAATCTGACTCCACAACAAAGGTCTGCTTAATCACTGTATCACAAGGAAATATTTGTATGGTCTGACCCTCAAAACTACTTTTAATACCTAGTTGTGTTAAAAGCGAACGGGTCATTTCTATGTAAGGAACGGAAGTGATTTTTCCTTTTAAGTTTATTTTTAAGCCATTAGGAAGTTTGCCGCCCATCATCATCAAAGCAGAAATATATTGACTGCTCACATTAGCAGCAAGTTCAACTTCGCTTTTATTAAGCGGTTTCCCCTTTATAAGCAGAGGTGCAAAGCCTTCATTTTTTTGATAAGAAATATCAGCCCCAAGGCTTTTTAGTGCTTCTACTAGAATTCCTATGGGTCGCTCCTGCATTCTTTTACTTCCTGTAAGTATAGTTTCTCTTCCTGCAAAAGCAGCAAAGTAGGCGGTTAAAAAACGCATCGCTGTACCCGCGTGATGAATGTCAATTAATTTATCGTTTGAGCCCAACGCTTGTTGCATTACCTGACTATCATCACTGTTTGAAAGGTTTTCTATAGTGATATTACCAAAAAGGGTTTGCAGTATAAGAAGCCGATTAGATTCACTTTTTGAACCAGTGATTTTAACGCTTCCTGAAAGTTGAGGGGTGTCTTTTGAAATTTTTAGCTTCATTGTGGGAGAAATAAGCTGCGAAATTACTTTAATTTTTCGTTACCGTGGTGTCGGTCGTGATCCCGTTTTGCTTTAAAATCCAATTTTTTATCAAAAGCCTCTTGCAAATTCACACCTGTTTGATTGGCCAAGCAAAGCACCACAAATAGGACATCTGCCAACTCTTCTCCTAAGTCCTTATTCTTATCACTTTCTTTTTCACTTTGCTCGCCGTAACGTCTCGCAATTATTCTGGCTACTTCTCCCACCTCCTCAGTAAGTTGAGCCATATTTGTTAATTCATTAAAATAACGAACCCCGTGTTCCTTTATCCATTCATCCACGGCCTGTTGTGCATTCTCTATTTTCATGGTGCTGTTTTTACCAATACAATTTTTTCCATTTCCTTATTTACCCGCTGATTGTAAAATTCTTTTAGCGAAGGATACATGTCAATTGGTATCAATGATTTATTTACTGCAAATCTTACCGTTGCAGTGAGAATATTACCCTCCCCACTTACATTTACATTATAAATAAATGATCCCAAATCATCTGGCATCTTTATATTAAGCGGTTCTGGTATAGATTCTATTGTGTATCCCTTGGGTATTATTATACTAATTGTTTTATTAATACTAAACGGATTAGTAAAATCTACTGGAAATTGTCGATCGTCCAATTTAAATGGATTAGCCGAGAGCCTTGTAAACAATAAAGGAGTGAGATATTGTTTATTTCCTATTTGATCTACCCCAGTTCCAATTTCAAATTTAAAGGATTCTAAGATGGGTTCATTTAAACTATCCAGATTTTCAATGGTTAGATCATAAACATCTTCAAGATTGTGTTTATCTGCTATTAAAGTTGCTCGCTCATCAGCTGTTTTGCCACTATTTTGTTGTCTATATTCTAATGCTTCAAGAGCAGAAAACCTACGCTTTAAATTACCTATGATTCCCCCTGATTCATCGAGTTCCGCTTGAATTAGTGTAGATTCCTGGGCTATATTCTTACTATATAACTCTACTTCTTGAGAAGCCCCATTTTCTTTCACGAGCCTACCTACCCAATTGTAAACCCTTCTGGGCAGTAAATTAGGGACGGTCATTTTTTCTGTAGCATCTAAAAGGGTTAATTCATCATTTAGCTCTACCCCGGCTATCACATAATTATACCCTTCTATTGTAGGAAATAAAGGTAAACCGTTATCTCTAGTGCTTATAAGAATGGGATTTGCCTTTAAACCCACTTCTCTCAATAAAGCGATTAATATCAAGTTTATTTCTGCAGAATTTCCTGAGCCCTCTTTATATACCTTAGATAGATCCTGCTCTGTATATTTTCGGCTTTTACCGTTCCAGTTTAGATGATGCTTAATAAGGTTATATGCATTATATATTCTTTCTCTATTACTTGGAGATGAGTTTTTAATCTTTTCAGCGTCATCCTTCAAAAATCGGGTTTTCTCAAGCTGTCCTCCAAAACGTTCTGATTTAAAAATTGCCTTAGCTACATCTTCCCAGGTAGTAGCAAACTTTTTTTCCTGCTCATTAGGATATTTTATAGAAGCCAATTCATAAACCACTTTGTATCGATAATTTTCAGTATTGTTTACAAAAGGCTCCTCTTTTAAAGCTGGAATATCATTCATCTCATATTCTGAAATCAATTCTGTCATATGCATTACACCGCTGTTGTTTGCTTGTGTCTGCCCACCGTAAGAATTACGTTTCGCCCAACTTATAGGCATAGATCGCTTTTTGAGATATTCATTAGGCTCAATTTTAAAGTATCCTTTACGTATGCGCTTAAAATGAAAAAATTGCGGTGTCCTTATTTTAGCGCTATAGTGTGCTAATGGGATATTTTCCTGTATCTCAAGGTCATCTATTTTCTTGTAGGGAGATATAAGAGTATACTTCCACTCTACCACTGATCCTACCTGAATGTTAGGCATTGCTAAAGAAACTTCGGTCCAATTTTCATTTACCTCCCGCTCAAAAATGCTTTCTTTTCTTAGTTTTTCTTCTTGTATCTTCCCGTTTTTAAAATTATACGTTTTTCCTTCTATTCTTCTAACATCTTCATCATAGCGCCCTTTTCTATAAGCGCTTATTTTTTTTGTTCCATAATCCAGACCCTCTTTAGTAAGTATCTTGATCCGCTCATGCATCTCTGTAATTATAACCCAGCCATCGGCAGTATCATATTCAAAGTAGCTTTCTCTCCCCCGGTGTAATATCACCGCAGGTGCTGTAGAATCATGAGTATATAAACTTTGCTTTACCTCTTCTTTTGAAACTTCGCCAAAATCATAATTTTGAGAATAGCCCTTTGAAATAGATAGAATTATAAAAAAAAGAAAGAATACCTTTTTACTGAACATTTGGGGTGTTTTTAGAATAAACAAAGAAGCTAAATCTTGGACAAAATTATTTTTTCATTCTCTTTCGAAATGATTAAATCATAGAACTTCTTAAGATCCTGATAGTACTGAGGTGCAATTAAAGGGGTATTTATCGAAGTCTCCATAGAAAGCTGAATTTTTGTTCCTACTTGACTTACTATATATTGAAAAGTTCCCATTTCATCTGAAAGCGATAATCCTGCATTTTCTGGAATTTGCTCCACCTTATATCCTTCGGGCAACTCTATACTGACTATATATTTGTCTTTTCTAGGGTAAGTATAATCAATAGGATACTGCCGCTCTTCTGCTTTAAACGGATTTTCGGCTACTGCAAAATGAAATAAAGGGGAAAAATAAATTTTATTATCAATCTCTTCCACCCCATTAAGTGACTCAAAGTCATAACTTACTGCAACAGGTTTATAAGGAGTCTCTATATTTTTCATTTTCACCTCATAAATTTCGCATCCCGTATACATTTCTTCAAGTTTTTTACGCTTTTCCTCCTCGTCCATTCTACCCATATTCGCTCTATAATTTAACGCTTTATGGCCGCTTAACCTGCTTTGCACCTTTCCTGTCGCCTGCATGGTTTCACCTAGATCCACTGTAAGCATTGTTATTTGCTCAGCATGTTTTTTAGGATTTAACCCAACCCAGGTTGAAAGACCATTTTCTTTTATCAACCTCCCATTCCAATTTAGCAGTTCTTCTTCCAGCAGATTAACTTCGCCTATTTTATTTGTGGCATCCATAAGCATCAATTGCCCATCTAATTCTGCTGCCGCTATAACATAATTAAAGCCATTGCGAGTAGGAAAAAGAGGGATGCCATTTTCCTTGGTACTTAAAATAACAGGATTTGCTTCTATCCCTGCATAGCGTAACATGGAGACGAGAATAAGATTAATGTCTGCAGTATTTCCAGATCCTTTTTTATAAGCTGCTTTTACTCCTTCATCAGTATACATTCCAAAATACCTGTTCCACGTCATTTTATTTTTTACAAATTCAAAAACTTTAAAAATCTTTTCCTCAGGACTAGATATGCCTTCTAATAACGCATCTGCATCCTCATCATAATAACGTGAACTTTGCAACTCCTGGCCAAAAGCCTGAGAATCATATATGGTTTTCGAAACATCTTCCCACGTGCTAGATATGGGCGTAATAGGTTCACCAGGGTATTTTGTGTATGATAATTCAAATTTTATTCCTGATTTGTAGTTGTTAATATTACCACTATAAACCTCTTCTTTAATAGCAGGAACATCGGCTACTGAAATTTTGTAAATATTTTCAATAAAGTCTATTTTAGTCCTTATAGTTTTATCTCCCCCGCCAAATGCACCACTACTTTGTCTGTACCTATAAGGTATACTTCGATCCCTTCTATCTTCATCAACAACTATCTGCAGCCAACCCTTTTGATACTTGTTCAATCCAAAATATTCTGGGACCGCAAAGCGAACATCTGCCTTGTTTAATGGAATTTCATCCTGAAGACTAATCTCATTAATATTATTCAGAAAAGGAGTTTTAAATGTATACTTGTATTCTATGACACAGCCATCTTGAATATCTGGCATGGTAAATTTTAAAATGTCATAATTTTTACTGCGCTCCTCTTTAAAGATGCCGTCTTTCTTCAATTTTGTTTCATCAATATCCCCATTGCGCAAATTATAAGTAACACCTCTAATGGAGTTTACTTCTTCCTCTCCTTGATTACCTTGATAAAGGACCACCTGCTTAGTTGCTCTATAATATCCTTCGGAATTATATATTTTAACGCGCTCAAACACCTCTGTTAAAATAAAAAAACCAGTATCCTGATTATATTCAAAGCGGGTGGATTCATCCCGATAAAGAATTGCCGCATCTGCTTCTGGGTCTAAGGGATGCTGCTTTTGAGAAAGCTCTTCTTCAGACACTTTACCATATCTAAAATCTTGAGCGTAAATAAATGATATATTGATAAAAAGGAAAAGTAATAGTATACGCATACTTAGGTTTTTTTCTTGATTAAAACTTTTAAATTATCATAGCGTGCTATTTTTTTATAAAAATCACGATAATCATTATATTTTTCTGCTTCAAATTCTCCTGCGGTCAAAAATAATTGCCGAGTACAAAGAATCTTACCTGTATCATCTATTGAAAAATCCAGCGAATATTTTCCGAAATCAGTCGTAAGCTCAATCGGTCTTGGAACATCATTAAGTGCGTATCCCTCTGGAATTGTATAAACAAGATTTTGATTATAATTTAAATCACGCTCTACAATAAAAGAGGTTCTTCTTTTAGAATAACGAGGTGGTATTTTATTAGAGCCTTCGGTAAATATTAAAGGTTTCAACAGTAAATCCCCATTTATTTCTGTGATATAACCAGGAATTTCAAAGGTTAAATCCTCTTGACAAAGGACAGAGTCCCGTTTAGTGTCTAGATTTATATCATCAATTCTCAGAGCGTTTACCTGTGACCATTTATTTAAATAATGTTCTTTAAGGTCTTTATTATCGAGTCTGGACAAACCAATTCCATTACGATAGAAGATTCCCTGAGACTTTTGAGAAAAAGAACCCTTAACTCCTTCTGTCACAAGCTCAATCTGTGCATTTAAAGACTCCACATTATCTTGAAGTCCGTATTTTGTAGTATGCTTTAAAATTCCGCCTTCATCTGTTATCATTAACACCTCCCTATTATCTGTAAAATCGCCCAAATAACCAAACGGATTTTCTTGACTGGTACATTCCAGCCAAGTAATATCATCATTTAGATCTACTCCCAAAATCGCGTGATTACCTTGAATAGCAACTACATCTTCATCAATTGATTTTTTTGAGTCGCCAGCATATAGAACAGTATAATATGATGGGATATCTACTGCTGCCAAAAGGTTTTTAGTATAATTGGTCAACGCCTTACAATCGCCATAACCCAATCTATCTACCTCTGAAGCATTCATAGGTTTCCAACCGCCAATGCCTACCTGAATACTTATATAGCGCACTTTATCCTGAACATATTGATACACTGCCCGCGCCCTAGCCTCATCATCTGGTTTGTCTGAAACAAGAGATCTGATTTCTGAAATGGTTTCTGGCGGAAGATCATTGCATTCCTGAAGCAGGTTTGTGTTCATCCATTTACCAAAATCCAGCCAGTTATCGGCATATCCAGAAACTCCTTCCAGCTGAAAATTATTGATAGCACATTTCAAATAGGGCATATGATCTATAAAAGCTGGGGAGAGATATTCCTTTTTTACTGCTTTCAGATTTTCTGCAGTCCAAACAATGTGACCAGGCTCATCCTTCCTTACAATATTGTACCCTTCAAAATTGGATTCCTTAACCGTTAATTTGTTCTCCGGATTAAATAATATTTCATATTGTGAGAACTGGGTACTGCTCTCGTAGTCTCCCATAGGAATCCATCCCGGAAGAAATGCAGTGGTTTTGGACTTAATCTCTGATTCAAAAATTATAGTATATGGGTATGATATGGGCGTATAATCAAGATATAAAACTCTGGAATCTTCGTATAGTGAGCCTCCAGAAACAGCACTTACATCTTTAAAATCCCGTTCTTTAAAAGTTTCTATTTCCTGACCCAACACATTATAAACAGTTGCTTTAATGCTTTTTATTTGTCTGTTATCGTCATAGGAAGCATAGGCTTCTACATCGCCATTTCCCGCTTTGTTATAGACAGAAACAACCCTGTAGTTCTTATAAATTAAATATCGAGGGTCTGTAATATCGAGGGTAAGTATTTCTTTTCTGAGTACGCTATCTGCGTTTTCTTGAAGAGAAGCATCCACTGTTAAAGGGGATAATTGAGCTTCTTGTGCAAAACCAGAAAAAAATAAAAATAAAAAGGCCAGGCGTAATGTATGCTTCATGAAAATATCTATGCAACTAATATAGGAATAAATTATAAAACCTTTTTTAGTCGCGGTCCTTACTATCTATGATAATAGTAACGGGGCCATCATTTACGAGGGCTACCTTCATATCTGCACCAAACTCGCCAGTTTGCACAGCCTTGTTCATTTTTGAGGAAAGTGTTTTTACAAAATCTTCATAAAGCGGAATCGCAACATCTGGTTTTGCAGCTTTAATAAACGAAGGGCGGTTTCCTTTCTTGGTACTCGCGTGTAAAGTAAATTGACTGATCACTAAGGCTGAGCCATTTTGATCTAAAAGGGATTCATTCATTAATCCTTGATCATCTCCAAAAACGCGGAGGCCACAAATTTTTCTCGTTAGCCATTCAATATCATCATCGGTGTCCTGATGTCCTATTCCCAATAAAATTAAAAAGCCGTTAGCTATCTCACCTTTAATTTTCCCTTCAATGGTAACAGAAGCTTCACTTACCCGCTGAATGACAACTCGCATATTAGAATAGTTTATTGATCTGTATTGTAGATATCCCGTCTGTAGTTTTGCTCATCCCCCTCTAAAATCTGCACATAACTCTGATATCTTGACCAATGCAGCTCTTCATTTTCAAGAGCCTCTTTTACGGCACATTTTGGTTCTTCCAGATGAAGGCAATTATTAAATTTGCAGTCTTCCTTAAGGGCATAAAATTCGGGGAAATAGTTGCCCAACTCTTCCCGTTCTATATCTACCACACCAAAGCCTTTAATTCCCGGAGTATCAATAATACGGGCATCAAAACTCAGATCAAACATTTCTGCGAATGTTGTAGTATGTTGGCCCTGCATATGCTGGTCACTTATTGCTTTAGTCTTTAAATCCAAAGAAGGTTCTATACTATTAATCAAGGTAGATTTTCCTACGCCGCTATGGCCAGAAAATATGCTGGTTTTACCTTTCATTAAATCACGAACCTGCTCTACATTTTTGCCTGTTTTAGCAGATATCCCAATGCAGGTGTAACCAATCTCTCGATACATTTCTGCCAGGTATTTTACATCAGCTTTTTCTTCTAATGTATAGGTGTCTATCTTGTTAAAGAGCAAAACAGCTTTAATATGATACGCTTCTGTGGTCACCAGAAATCGATCTATAAATGAAGTGAAAGTGGGTGGATTATTTAATGTTATAATCAAAAAAACCTGATCAACATTAGCAGCTAGAATATGTGTCTGCTTAGAAAGATTGACAGATTTTCTAATTATATAATTATCCCGTTCTTCTATATCCTTTATGACACCAGTAACTGCATCGCTTGTTTCCTCTAGCTCAAAATCTACCTTATCCCCTACCGCTACAGGATTGGTACTTTTAATCCCTTTAATACGAAACTTGCCTTTGATGCGACAATCGTAAAATTTGCCTTCATCGGTTTTTACTGTGTACCAGCTTCCAGTTGATTTATAGACAGTTCCTCTCAAATTATAGTTTAGAAGTAAAATTAAATTGCAAAACTACTTTATTTTCTGCTATTTGCACCTTCACAAATATTTTGAAATATGAAAAAACTCCATAACCATTCTTCTAACCTTATTTCTAGCCCTTAACTCTTTTGCTCAATAAACCTTTATAAAAATACTGACTATGAATATAAGTGTAAATAATTCTATTGATGGAGCTTTGCTTTGGAATTACAATAAGCGGGTTAGAGGAAGTGTAGGTTCATCTACAGATAATCTGATAAACACTTTAATGCAAAAAGCATCTAGAAGATTAGCGTATACAAAATAATTCCTGTATGTTTCTTTATCCCTTAACTATCAATTAATTTGCTGAAAAGCTTATGGTATTAGGTATGGATTTTGATAATTTATATTGAAAATAACGTAATGAAAAAGTTAATTCCACTTATACTGATTTTCTTGATTTTTATATCATTTGAAGGTAAAGCACAATCAGATGAAAAGAAAGATCAAAAATTTGAATTGGTTAAATCTTTAATTGAATCTAAAAATTATGAATTTGAAGGAGATTGGGCTTATCCTTTAAGAGGGACAAGTATCAATTTAATTGGCAATCCGAATTCTTTAGAAATTAAAGGTGATTCTGTTGATATTTATCTGCCATTTTTTGGTGTATCCCGCATATCAGGATATGAGAATGAGGGTGGCTTTAAATATGAAGGACCGGTTAAGGATTATGTTGTTGACTATAACGAGAAGAAGAATAAAATAATAATAAACTTTACTGTTCAAGACCGATCTGAATCATTGGATATAACAATTACCGCTTTTAGTAAATCTTCGGTAGATGTTAATGTAAATAGTGACAGGCGTGACGTTATGAAATATAGAGGCAGAATGCAAGAGCCAGAAAAGTCTGAGTAGAAGTTAGAATTTCCGCTTAAAGTTTAGACAATAAAAAAGCCCCGAATATCCAGGGCTTTTTTATTGTAAGCTGATGAATCTAAGCTTCTGCAAGACGTTCAATCTTCTTCTGGTGATTAATTGATTCCTGGTGAATCGCTTTAAAAACACGAAGAATAAATTCCTCACTTAAGTTATGTTTTTCTCCTTCTAAAATCATAGCTCCTAAAATTTCATTCCATCTTTTGGTCTGAAGTATGGCTACGTTATTTTCTAATTTAAGCTCTCCTATAGAATCTGCAATTTTCATACGTTTCCCAAGGTTTTCTATCAGCTGATGATCCACTACGTCTATTTGAGTACGCAAAGTGTTCAATTTATTTTTAAATTCTGCTGCAGTACCTTCTTCCTTACGTATTTTTAGGTCATTCATTATCTCTACAAGAGCAGCTGGTGTAATCTGTTGCTTAGCATCACTCCAAGCATTATCTGGGTCATAATGAGTTTCTACCATTATACCATCGTAATTTAAGTCTAAACCTGTCTGGCAAAGATCAAAAATGATATCTCTACGTCCTGCAATGTGAGAAGGATCAAGAATTAATGGAAGATCTGGAAAACGGTTTTGCAGATCAATAGCAAGTTGCCACTCTGGATTATTTCTGTATCGTGTTTTTTCATAGGTTGAGAATCCTCTATGAATAACCCCTAAATTATTAATATCCTGAGTATAAAAACGCTCAACAGCACCTAACCACAAAGCAAGATCTGGATTGACCGGGTTTTTAATAAGAACTGTTTTATCTGTTCCTTTTAAGGCATCTGCAATATCCTGAACAATAAACGGGGATACAGTTGTACGTGCACCAATCCATAAGATGTCAATATCATGTTTAAGAGCAAGCTCTACGTGATTAGCATTGGCTACCTCAGTTGTGGTAAGCATGCCAGTTTCTTCTTTTGCTTTTTGCAACCATTTAAGTCCCAAAGCTCCTACCCCTTCAAACATTCCGGGACGGGTACGTGGTTTCCAGATACCTGCACGCAATACTGTTGCATCTGTATCTTTTAATTGATGTGCAATTTTTAGCACTTGCTCTTCAGTCTCTGCACTACAGGGACCAGCAATTACAAGTGGATGATCAAGGCCAAAAGCGTCCAGCCAATTTCTCAGTTCTTTTTTATTTTCCATGATTCTGCAAATTTAAGGCTTTTAGCCAATTATGATATTCCGTTTAAAATTATTTTTATGTGATTTGTATCTTCCATCTCATTGTAAACCGACTCATAATCATCAGTTTCCAAAAAATGTTTAAAATTATTCAGGTTATTTATATACTCATTTAAAGTTTCTAAAACATGAACTTTATTCTCTTTAAAAATAGGTGTCCACGTTGCGGGATTACTTTTTGCAAGACGCACGGTAGAAGCAAAACCACTACCTGCCAT
>CAXBEL010000147.1:0-11348 GCA_963974735.1 uncultured Flavobacteriaceae bacterium
GTTTAAAATTTAAAATTTAGCAGAGAGGAAGGGATTCGAACCCTCGATACGCTTGTGACGTATACACACTTTCCAGGCGTGCGCCTTCGACCACTCGGCCACCTCTCTTTATGTGTATCGCAAGCATAAACCTTCAAGCTTCCGCTTACTCAAAATTAATGAATGCCAAATAACAAAAAAAATGTCATTTCCCAAAAGAGTTAAACTTAAATAAACCAAAAAATTAGCTCATTTCTCCTCTTAAGGCGGTTTCAAATATAGTCTTAAAGACCTTTGGAGCCAAATTTTGACCAGCTAGATACATCATTTTTACAATAGCCGCTTCTATAGTAATATCCTTGCCAGATATTACCCCTATCTTCTTCATTTGTGTACTCGTCTCATAACTACCCATTTGAACACTTCCCGAATTACACTGACTCACGTTAACAACAGGTATCCCTTGTTGAATAGTTTTTTTTAAAATTGATATAAACCAATCTTGAGTCGTCGCATTCCCGGCTCCAAATGTTTTTAAAATTACTCCTTTATATTCAACAGTATTAAAAATTTGAGTTAACATCTGCTCATTAATACCAGGATATAAATGAATAACAAGAATATCTGTAACCAAATTTGTATGAACAATTAACTTCTTCCGCTTATAAGGGAAAAGCGCTTCTTCATTTATAGTAAGGTGTACTCCAGATTTTATGAGGTACGGATAATTGGGAGATTCAAAAGCTTCAAAATGCTCCGCACTCACCTTAGTCGTACGATTACCTCTATATAATTTATATTCAAAATACAAACAAACCTCTGTAATATGAGATCTTCCCCGTTTTCTTAAAGCCGCAAGTTGAACTGCAGTGATTAAATTTTCTTTAGCATCTGTTCGCAAATCCCCAATAGGCAATTGAGATCCTGTAAATATCACGGGCTTACTCAAATTTTCTAACATGAAACTTACCGCCGAAGCAGAATAGCTCATCGTATCACTGCCATGTAGAACTACAAAACCATCATAATCATCGTATCCTTCTTCAATAACTTTGCAAATCTGATTCCAATATTTAGGCTGCATATTAGAACTGTCCAATGGAGAATCGAACGAGTAGGTTGAAATTTCACAATCCAATAAGCGCAGTTCAGGTATTTTATCAAGCAGCTGATTAAAATCAAAAGATTTTAATACGCCTGTATCAAAATCCTTAATCATACCTATGGTACCGCCAGTATAAATAAGTAATATTTTAGGCATATATTAAGTGACTCTCTCTTTGTTTATAACAGGGTTGGCATACATAAGCAAAAAGCTATCCTTTTCAATTTCGCTGTCCTGATCAATTCTTCGTTCTAAGCGACGTTCAAAGCCACGTTTATCCTTTTCTGTGTACGCATGAATGTATTTTTCGGTATTGTGATACAAATCATAAGCGACATAATTAGAAGGCCACAATTTATACTGTCTATATATACAATTGTCTATATTTTGTGCAAGCTCCTGAAGTTTGTCATTATCAGAAATATTCTTTTTAGCAATGTCATCAAAAACCTTAGAATCCATAGGATTCACCGCAATATGTATCCTTTTCTTGTTGCCAAGGACTCCACGTAATATGCTATTAAAATCCTCATTATTACTTTTAACGTATTCTACATCTTCACTTTTTGCTACAAGCTCAGGAACTTTAAGCATATCTGTAGGATCAAATTCATAGGATATGGCTACAGGCACAATATTTAAATTCTTTAAATAAACCATAACATCTTCTTTTCCCCTTGCCATCGCCAGCATTTTTAAAACCCCTTGTTGGGTTTTATCATTACCATCTTTGGTTCTGCCTTCCCGTTGAGCCATCCATATAGATTGTCCATCTTCTAGCAACTTCTTCATGTAGGCTGACAACAAATGCGAACTCTTCAACATCTCTCTGGGAGAAAGGCTTCTTTGTACCAAAAAATTTCTGTTAAGACGCGAAAGCGCCATTAGAAAAGACTTTTGAACTAGGTTGTCACCAATTGCTGAAGCTGTCATTATCTGGTCATGTTGATAAAGCGCAACATTGATCAAAGAGGTGTCTAAAATAATGTCCCGATGCGTTGACAAGAACATATAAGGCTTATCTGGTGAGAGTTCATCAATTCCAGAAGTTGAAAAACCGTCTGTGCTTTTCTCTATAATTTTCTGAACAGAGTAATAAATAACCTTGGTTTGAAAATCAAAAATAGAATGACAATCCTCTAAAATAGACGCTACTTCTTCATCATTTTTTTCGGGAAACGTAAACTGAAGCATAGCCTTAAACATAGGATGTCTAGCATATTGCTCAAGAGCATCATTTACTTCATCATCATTGTATGGGCGTATAGACTCAAATTCTGACACAAGTTTTGGTTTAGTTAATTAGGTAAAACAAAAGAACAAAAAATTATCATCCGTTAATCGCAAAAATTGCTTCTGCATTTTTAGATGTTATATCCGCTATTTCTTTTAAGCTCTTATTATAAACTGTTGAAAGTTTTTCTGCTACACGTATTACATAACTACTTTCATTACGCTTTCCTCTATATGGTGCAGGAGCTAAATATGGAGAATCTGTCTCTAATACGATGTGACTTAAATCAATTTCATTGAGAAAACGATCAATTTTTCCATTTTTAAAAGTGACAACTCCTCCTATACCCAGTTTAAGATTATAGCTAATTGCTTTTTTCGCATGTTCTAATGTACCCGTAAAGCAGTGAAACACCCCTCTCAACTTCTCTCCTTTCTCCGACTCCAATACTTCAAAAACCTCATCAAAAGCATCCCTACAATGAATAACTATGGGAAGGTCCAATTCTTTTGCCCATTGTATCTGTTTTTTAAAAGCATCCTTCTGAATATCTAAAGTTGATTTGTCCCAGTACAGATCAATCCCTATTTCACCAATTGCATAAAATGAACGCTGTGCTAATTGATTCTTTATGTGATTTAATTCTTCTTGTACAGATTCCTCCTTAACGTGGGTAGGATGAAGCCCCGTCATTAAATATATATTTTCAGGGTATTTTTTTTCCAATTCATACATACTCTCAGTATATGTCGAATCTATTGCGGGAATTACAAATTTTTGAACCCCTGCATCAAATGCCCGTTCAATCATTGCATCACGATCCTCATCAAAGGCCTCACTATATAAATGGGTATGTGTATCAATTATTCGCATATTGCAAATGTAAAATTTAACAAGTGCCTAAAATTAAACTTTAATAAAGATTTAGAATCTTTACCTTTAATTTAAAGTATGTTTGTTTGCAGTCCAATTTATAGATCACTTACATCAAAAAATGACTTCTCTCCGCAAGTTTCTAACTCAAAAAAAATACATCCGAATTCCGCTTACTGAGACAGGCACGGGTCATATGGAACTTAGTGCAAAAATTAATGAGGTCGAAGGTCGTTTTATTCTAGATACTGGTGCATCCAGCTCTTGTATAGGTTTTGATGGTGTAGAAAAATTTAAATTATTTGCTGAAGAAAGTAAAATAAAAGCTGCTGGGGCCGGAGCGATAGACATGCTCACTCAAATATCACAGAACAATAGAGTGGAGATAGGAGGTTGGACAAAGAAAAATGTTGAAATCGTTCTTTTTGATCTTTCTCACGTGAATACTGCACTTGAAAATCATAATGCCGAACCTGTAAATGGAATTATTGGTGCTGACATCTTCAAACACGGCAAAGCGATAATAGATTATAAATACAAGTGTTTATATCTTCGATAAAAGAGTAGATAATCACGTTTAAGTTTAGTATTTTCTAATTATATCATAAAAGAAATATTAAATACTCATTTTAATCTTATATTTTTAGGATAAATGATGAATTAAATAATATCTTTAGTATTAAGTGTTAACCCATTAAACCCCTAATTATGTATTTATCAATTGTATTTAGTGCCTTCTGTGCAGTACTATTTATTACCATTTCAATCTATTCTCTATATAGATATATAGATGATAAGACAAATGAAGAGCCCCATTAGGCGAACTACTTTTTGATCTTAAATTGAAGAATAAAAATTTTCAGTTGAAAAGAAATCTAAAAATATTAACTGTGTTTATATAAATAGAAAAGCGGCCATAAATGAAGGCCGCTTTTCTATTTATATGTTTTTGAAGATTAAAGCTCTAAAGCTCTTAATACATCATTTTCCATAAGTAATTCTTCTGGGTTTTCCAGAGCTTCTTTTATAGCTACTAAAAATCCTACAGATTCTTTCCCATCTATTATCCTGTGATCATAAGATAAGGCAACATACATTATAGGCGCTACAACTATCCCGCCGTCACGAACTATAGGTCGCTCAACAATATTATGCATTCCAAGAATTGCACTCTGTGGAGGGTTAATTATAGGAGTTGAAAGCATACTGCCAAAAACACCACCATTAGTTATTGTAAATGTCCCGCCGGTCATTTCGTCCACAGTAATTTCTCCATCACGAGCACGTAAAGCCAAACGTTTAACTTCAGATTCTACTCCTCTAAAGCTTAGATTCTCCGCATTTCTAATTACAGGAACCATAAGACCTTTAGGTCCAGAAACAGCAATAGAAATATCCTTAAAGTCATAAGTGATCTTTTCCTTACCATCTATCATAGAATTCACATCAGGAAACAAATCAAGCGCTCGTGTAACGGCCTTTGTGAAAAAGGACATAAACCCTAAGCTCACGCCGTGCTTAGATTTAAAATCTTCTTTATATTTTTTTCTTAAATCAAAAATAGGCGTCATATCTACCTCATTAAAGGTAGTAAGCATTGCAGTTTCATTTTTAGCAGAAACTAAACGCTCAGCAACTTTTCTTCTAAGCATAGAAAGCTTAGTTCTTTTCTCCCCACGGCTTCCAGTACCTGGAGTTCCCATTGAAGGTTTTGCCTGAACTGCATCGTCTTTTGTGATACGACCATCACGCCCAGAACCTTTTACGTCTTTAGGATCAATACCTTTCTCTTCCAGCTCTTTTTTAGCTGCGGGAGAAGGTGATCCTGTAGCATACGTTTTTTTATCTTGTTGTTGATCGGGAGTTGATGATTTAGATGGCTCTTCCTTTTTAGCCGCTCCTTTTTCATTTGTATCGGGATGCTTCGCATCTTGCTTATCCAAGTCTTTCTCTGCATCATCCGCACTACCCTCATCTCCTGAAGTTTCTTTTTTGTCCTTATCATCAGAACCAGGCTTGGCGGCGTCTGTATCTATAAGACAAACCACTTCACCTACCGCTACTGCATCTCCTTCTTCGGCTTTTAAAGTAATAATACCACTTGCTTCGGCAGGCAATTCTAAGGTAGCCTTATCGCTATCTACCTCTGCAATGGGTTGATCCTTTTCTACATAATCCCCATCTTCTACTAGCCACTGGGCAATTTCAACTTCGGTGATGGATTCTCCCGGTGAAGGGACTTTCATTTCTAAAGCCATAATTCTTATCTATTAACTTTTATCGGTGCTTTATAAAAGCGTTATTGTTCTTTATTTAATTCTTTATCAAAAATTCCTGCAATCACACGCTCATGACGCTTTTTAAATCTTACTGAACTACCTGCAGCAGGTGATCCATAAAATTTACGACTGCAAACACGGAAGTCTTTCGCCTCTGGCATATGCATCAACATATGGCCATAAGCTCCCATATTGCGAGGCTCTTCTTGTGCCCAAACAATATCCTCTGCATTTTTATATTTTTTAATCGCTTCCCGCATTTCCTTTTTAGGTATTGGAAACAGTTGCTCTACTCTAACCAAAGCAACATCATTACGATCTAAATCTTCCCTTTTATCCAGGATATCATAATAGAATTTTCCTGTAACAAAAACGAGTGTTTTTACATTATCAGCCTTTACAGTTTCATCATCAATAACCATTTGAAAGCTGCCATTTGCTAACTCTTCCTTAGTTGAAATCACCTTAGGATGACGCAACAAACTTTTAGGAGTAAATACTATTAAGGGTTTTCTAAATTTTGTCTTCATCTGTCTGCGCAACAAATGGTAGAAATTTGCTGGAGTAGTACAATCTGCCACATACATATTATCTACGGCACATAATTGCAAATATCGCTCCATTCGACCAGAAGAATGTTCAGCCCCCTGACCTTCATATCCGTGAGGCAGAAGCATAACAAAACCATTTTGCAATTTCCATTTATCTTCTGCTGCAGAAATGTATTGATCCATTATAATCTGGGCCCCATTACTAAAATCCCCAAATTGAGCTTCCCATATAGGTAGCGTTTCTGGACTTGCCATAGCGTAGCCATAATCAAATCCTACTACGCCATATTCTGAAAGCAGTGAGTTGAAAATATAAAAATGACCCTGCTCCTCAGACTTTAGATTGTTAAGCAGTACTATTTCTTCTTCACTTTCTTCTACTTTAACAACCGCGTGACGATGAGAGAAGGTGCCACGTTCTATATCTTGACCTGTCATACGCACATCAAAACCTTCTTTAAGTAAAGACCCATAGGCTAACAATTCTGCCAATCCCCAGTCTAACTTATTGTCTTCGAAGTACATTTTTTTTCGCTGTTCGATCAAACGAGCGATTTTGCGCATAAATTTTTTATCTTCAGGTAACTGCGTGATTACTTCAGCAATTTCATTTAAGTCTTCTAATTTGAAGGTTGTATCAACCTTCGCCATCATATCATCTTCTATTGCAGACTCAAAACCTTCCCACTCGTCCTGCATAATTGCAGTTATACGAGTTGTATCTTCTTCTCTGGACTTCTCGAGTTTTTCCTCTAAATTCTCTTTATATTCTTCTTCAAGTTTAGGCACATAATTCTCATCTATTACGCCTTCAGAAATGAGTTTCTGGGCATAAATATCACGAGGATTATCGTGTTTGGCTATCGCTTTATATAGTTTAGGCTGTGTAAATCTAGGCTCATCTCCTTCATTATGCCCATATTTACGATATCCCAGAAGATCTATAAATACGTCCCGACCAAATTCCATACGGAAATCGAGAGCAAAAAGAGCTGCATGTACCACCGCTTCTGCATCATCTGCATTTACATGTAATACCGGCGAGAGCGTTGCTTTACCCACATCTGTACAATAGGTAGATGATCTCGCATCCAGATAATTAGTCGTAAAACCTATCTGGTTATTAATTACAATATGAATGGTTCCTTTAGTAGTATAACCGTCTAGCTGAGCCATTTGCACGATCTCATAAACAATACCCTGCCCAGCAATTGCGGCATCCCCATGTACAATTATAGGAAGTACGTTATTGGGTTTTTCACGATGATGTCTATCTTGTTTAGCTCGAGCTATACCTTCTACAATAGCACCTACGGTTTCTAAATGTGATGGGTTAGGAGCAATATTTAAATTAATCTCTTTACCGCTTTTGCTTTTGCGGCATGATGTCCAACCTAAGTGGTATTTAACATCCCCATCAAAAATCTCCTGATCATAATCTTTTCCGTCAAATTCACTAAAGATATCCTTCGCATTTTTGCCAAAAATATTAGTTAGTGTACTTAACCTACCTCGATGGGCCATACCCATCACAAATTCCTCTACCCCTCTATCTGCTGCAGCATCAATAATAGCATCTAATGCAGGAATAAAACTCTCACCTCCTTCCAGAGAAAATCGCTTTTGCCCTACATATTTTGTATGCAGAAAAGTTTCAAAGGAAATAGCTTCATTTAGCTTTTTAAGTATGTGCTTTTTAGTATCTGCAGAAAATTCTGGATGATTATCATTAATATTCAGTTTTTTCTGTATCCATTCGATTTCCTCTGGTTTACGTATATACATATACTCAACACCTATTGCATCACAATAGATCTTTTCCAGATGAATGATTATCTCGCTTAATTTTGAAGCTCCAATACCAATGATCTCCCCAGCTGAAAAAGTCGTGTTGAGATCCTCTTCATTGAGACCAAAATTCTTTAAATCTAAAGTAGGTGTATATTGACGGCGCTCCCGTACAGGATTTGTTTTAGTAAACAAATGTCCGCGGGTTCTATAACCATCAATAAGTTTTACAACCTGAAACTCCTTCTGAAGGTTTACGGGAATTTCTGTCTTAGTTCCGGGAGTGGTCTCCACGACCATTTCTCCATTTAAAGCACCGTTTTCCTCCATCCCAAAGTCAAAACCTTGAAAAAAGGCACGCCAACTTGGCTCTATGCTATCCGGGTGCTGTAAATATTTATCGTATAGTTCTGCAAAGTGCGCAGTATGTGCTGCGTTCAGAAATGAAAATCTATCCATTTTTGTGTTTGAATCTGTCGATTTTTTGGGCAATAATTTGACAAAAATACAATTTTTAACCTGCATAGCCTTTTTGAATTCATATTTTTATAAGTATGATTAACTTACATTTAACGATTACATTTTATTGGAAGCATTAAAAATTTTCTGAGCTAGTAATCTAATTTCATCACTTTTTAATCTATCATATCATGCAAATTAAAAGAATGATTTTATCGCTTGCGGTTGTTGGATTTATTCAGTTCTCACATGCTCAAAATTCTTTTTGGGAGAATGTGCGTTTTGGTGGAAATCTAGGTATAGGATTTGGCGATGGCTATTTCTCCGGTACTTTGGCACCAAGTGCCGTGTACGAATTCAATCCCTATTTTGCCATTGGACCCGGACTTAACTTCAGTTATATAAAAGACGATTTTTATAAGGCAACAGTTGTTGGGGGAAGTCTTACTGCATTGGTAAATCCTTATCCCAGCCTACAACTTTCTGCAGAATTTGAAGAATTACATGCCAATCAAAAGCTTGAATTAGAAGGAGGAGATCGAACTTCTAATTTTTGGAATACGGCTTTATTTTTAGGGGTTGGTTACAGAACAGGACCGGTAACTATAGGTGTGCGTTACAATGTCCTTTTTGATGAAGATGACCGGATTTACGCAAACGCCACACAACCATTCGTTCGCTTTTATTTTTAGTAAGTACTTTACTTTTGATGTCTTTGCCTAAACAATACTTTTTGCCATTCCCGCTTTAAAATTAATTCGGCAATTGACTGCGCCAACTCATCCACACGTTGTTCAGGCAAAGCTTTTACAGATTTTTCTGGCACATCTATAACATAAAGTAAATTAAGATAAGCTTCAAAATCCACAGTTATTAATTCATATAGAGCGGCTACCAGACTTCTTATTAAAGATTTTGGTTTGATCTCAATATGAAATTCCTGAGCTATACCTGCTCTAATAAAATCCTTATTAAGTTGGCGTACAAGATTATCATACAGCTCCATTTCAGAAGCCTTAATAAGAAGCTTTTCCGTTGTTAAAGAGCTATCCATTATTTTTAAAAAAAATTACACGGTGCGTTTCATTAAAGCATTCCCAAAGTCACGAAGTATCTTCTTGTTGGACTCATCGATATCAATACTATCTAATGTAGAAAATGCTCTTTTTGTATAACGCTCTATTTCTATTTGAGTGGCTTCCGCCGCGCCGGAGTCCAGAAATAATTGCTTTACAGTTTCAATTTTTTCTAAAGGCTCTATAGGATTTATGCTAAATAAATGATTTAACTGTAAAGCATCATTTTTATCTAAAGAGTTAACCGCTGTTAGATATAAGAATGTTTTTTTATTTTCAATAATATCACCTCCCACTTGTTTACCAAAAGTTTTAGGATCACCAAAAGCATCAAGATAATCATCCTGCAACTGAAATGCTATTCCTAAATCCCTACCAAATTGATATATTCTTTCCCTACAGGAATATGGTGCCTTTGCAACTATTGCCCCCATTTCTAAAGATGCCCCTACTAATACAGCCGTCTTATACTCAATCATTTTTAAATATTCTGGCAAGGTTACATCATCACGTGTTTCAAAATCCACATCATACTGCTGACCTTCGCAAACTTCAAGAGCAGTTTTACTAAAAAGCTTTGCTAATTCCTTAAATGTTTCACCGTCATAATTTTCAAAAAGTTGATAGGCGTTTATAAGCATGGCATCACCAGAAAGAATTGCAGTATTTACATCCCATTTCTCGTGAACTGTTTCTTGGCCACGTCTCAGCGGCGCATCATCCATAATATCATCGTGAACTAAAGAAAAGTTATGGAAAATTTCTACCGCAAGTGCAGCATCTAATGCATCTTTATAATCAGATTTAAAAATTTCTGCTGTCATCATAGTAAGTACCGGTCTTAGCCGCTTACCCCCCAATTTTAAAATATACAAAATAGGATTATAAAGATTTTCTGGCTCTTTTACCGCCAGTTTACTATCTAAATACTCATTAAATGCAGTAGTATATTCAGGGATGCTGTGCATGCTTCAATTTTTTGCTAAAATAAGACACCCCACTCTAAATTCATTATTTATTTCTTTTTGTCTTGACCTTATCCGCCTAACATTAAATAAATGTAAAACTTTGGAAACTTTTTTGGTTTTTACAGTTTCCTAGAAGTATATTTGCACGCGAAATGAGAGAGAAAATTTTACAAAAAGCGGCAGAAATGTTCTTAAACCTGGGTTTTAAGAGCGTTACGATGGATGATATCGCCCATGAAATAGGCATTTCTAAAAAAACCATCTACGCGCATTTTGATACCAAGACTAAACTTGTAGAGGCAGTAACCTTCTATTTGTTTAACATGATATCAAATGGAATTGATGAAATAAATGACAGAAAATTAAATGCCATTGAAGAGTTGTTTGCTGTAAAAAGTTTTATTGGCGAACATCTTAAAGATGAAAAGTCTTCCCCCTTTTATCAGTTACAGAAATATTATCCTAAGATATTCATTAGGCTAAAAAAGATGCAATTGGAGGTTATGCGCAGATGCGTAATAGGAAATCTTGAAAGAGGTGTTGAAACGGAAATTTATAGATCAGAAATGAATATTCCATTCATAGCTCGAATCTATTTTATGGGAATTATCGCAATGAAAGATCCTAGCATGTTTCCGTCAGAGGATTTTCCAATTAAGGAAACATCAATACAATATCTTGAATATCATATTAGAGCTATAAGTACAGACAAAGGACTTAAAATTTTACATCAACTCCTAAATGACAAACACAACTAAAAAAATGAGAAAACTTGTACTGATACTCTTTATCGGCAGTTTTTTTGGACTTCAGGCCCAAGATTCAACAGAAGTTGAGAAAACGGCTTTTAGTTTACAAGAGGCTATTGTTTTTGGTCTGCGTAATAACTACTCTGCAAAAAATGCCGGTACAGATGTTACTATTGCCCTAAAGCAGAAATGGGAAATAATTGCTCAGGGATTGCCCCAGATAAGCGGTTCTGCAGAATATCAAGATCAAATTATTCAACCTGTAACATTACTGCCTGCAGAACTTG
>CAXBEL010000148.1:0-11200 GCA_963974735.1 uncultured Flavobacteriaceae bacterium
CGCTTTTATTTGCTGGCAAGCTTAATTGTAGCGGTCACCCTTCCGCTTATTACATTAACTTACACCGTAGAAGTGACTCAAGAGCAATTGACACAACTACCAGTAGCTTTCCAAAATTTTGATCAGGTTACTCGAATAGAGCGCGCTCAGCCCATAAACTGGACACCACTAGTTCTAGGAAGCATTTACACATTAGGATTTCTGATTTTTAGTATTCGCTTTGTGCGAAATTTATACCGACTTCACTACAAAATCAATCACAACGAAAAAGTAAAAGAGCCATCACACATCAATGTTCTTTTGACTCAAAAAATTGTTCCACATTCATTTCTAAAATATATTTTTCTCCCTAAAACGGATTTTAAACACAACCAAATTGCTCCTGAAATTTTAAGTCATGAGCAGGCACATGTCACTCAAAAGCACAGTTGGGATATCCTGTTTATAGAATTTCTACAGGTGATATTTTGGTTTAATCCACTATTAATCTTTATCAAAAAGAGTATGGCGCTCAATCATGAGTTTTTAGCAGATCAAGCTGCCTTAAAAAACCAAACCGACACTTACAAATACACCAATTTATTATTTCAATATTCGGGTGGTACTAATCACACTGCTTTATCAAGCCCGATTAATTATTCATTAACTAAAAAGAGAATCGTTATGTTATCACAATCCTTTTCGACCAAAAAACTGGTCACCCGTTTGGCACTTCTACTGCCCATACTTGCCCTTTGTATCTATTTCTTTAATCAGGAAATTGTAGCAAAGCCCAGAATTACCTCTTCTGGGCTAAATGCCACGACCTTCCCAGATGATTCTACAGTTGAGTCTGAACAAGAAAATGAAAATCCCACTACAGCAACTAGCATACGCCAGAAAGATCTAGAACTTGGTGATAGCATCATGCTTGTTAAGCATATTCCCAGTGCTAATCAATTAAAAGAGTGGCAGAATGACGGTCAATATGGTGTATGGATTGATGGAAAACGTATAGCTAACGAAGAATTGCAATCACATTCTTCGCAAGATTTTGATTTTTATACCCAAAGTAAGCTGGAGAAAAATGCCGTGAATTATGGGAAACATTATTACCAGATTAATTTGATGACTCCAGAATATTTTGAAGAACATAGGTTTCTGGCACCAATAAAAGTAAACGAAAATCACAAAAATACTAAACCTTTTTCTATCAATGAAAATGGCTCAACTTCAAAAGTAAAATCGGTACAGAAACTTAAAAAATTAAGCGTAATTGTAAATGGGGACGAAATTAAAGTAAATGACAAAACCACCTCGATCAATAATTTCGCAAAAGCTGTAGATAAGGTAACGGCTAACTGGACAGATGAAGATTATGAACTTCACGCTTTAAATATTCAATTTAATAACAACGCCACAAGTCTGCGTGAAAAACTAAATAAAGAATATCTAAAAACTGAGATTTACAAAAGAACTAAAATGGGGCTTGCTCCACCCCCTCCTCCACCGCCAGCGCCAGTTTCTCCTATATCTTCAGAATTACCCCCACCACCTCCACCTCCTGCGCCAATTAAAGGCTCTAAACTGAGTCCGGAAGAATTTGAAATTCTCAATATACAACTCACTAATTCTTCAGATATCAAGGTTGAAGGAAGAAAAACCACAATTTCAGAAGTCAAAAAATTCGTTGGTAAAAATTTCAAAGATTGGGTAGAATCAAATTCAGGAAAACGCAGAGGGATAGTTTTTCACTTACCTAAAAATGTAGATGAAAGTAAAGCTCACGAAGTATTTAAAGAACTTCAAAATTATAAAATCAATAGCTTTACTTTAAATAACGAATCAAACCTGCAGCCTCCTGCACCACCAGAATCACCAGAAGCATTAGAAAATGTCCCTCCACCAGCTCCTGCTGCCCCTCCAGCACCACCAAGTCCGCAGGAAATGCTTGAGCAAATGACTAAGGATGGCGCAACATTTTATTACAATGGAGATGAAATAACATCTAAGGAAGCAAAGAAACTATTTAAGGAAAAAGAAAACCTAAACTTTATGGCAAAAAAAGCTGTTAAAGGGAAAAAACCAAAGGTATTAATTACTGATAATTAGATACAAAACGTAAAAGATTTTTAAATAAATCCTTGCCTTTAAAATCACCTAAACAATAGTTTATACAACAATAGCGTTTTAGCATTTCATCCATTCATCAATCATAATCAACACAAAATGCTAAAACGCTTTTTCATTCTCTGTTCTGGAGCAGACACCAATCTTTTAAATAATTGCTCCGAAGGAGAACAAACAAAATATGCTGGTATAGGAGCCACTGTTTTTTTCACAGCTGTAATGGCATTTATCGCTTCAGCGTATGCACTGTATACCGTTTTTGATACTATCCCTGCAGCCATCTTTTTCGGATTAATATGGGGACTGCTTATTTTTAACCTAGACCGTTTTATTGTTTCCACAATCAAGAAACGAGATAGTTTTATCGATGAACTTATACAAGCTACTCCACGTTTAATTCTCGCATTTATTATAGCGGTGGTGATTTCCAAACCTTTGGAATTAAAGATTTTTCAGAAGGAAATAGATCGGGTTTTATTGGAGCAGAAAAATGATTTGACACTAGCCAATCAGAACCAGATTGCAGACCAATTTACACCCACAGTTACTGCTCTGGATACCGAAATTGACCAACTCAAAAAAGAAATAAACACAAAAGAGGCTGAAGTCAATGCCCTTTATGAGACCTATATCTCAGAAGCAGAAGGTAGAAAAGGCACAGAAATCTTAGGGAAAGGTCCCGTTTATAAAGAAAAACGGGAGAAACATGATGCGGCTTTAGCAGAACTCGAGGCTTTAAAAAATAATAATGGAGATAAGATAGCCGGTATTGAAGCACAAAAAGCACAATTGGCAACAGATTATCAAACGAAAGTAGCTAATACGCAACCTGTAATTGATGGTTTTGATGGACTTATGGCTCGTGTAAATGCTCTAAATGAACTACCGTGGCTTCCCTCATTTTTTATATTTCTATTATTTCTAGCCATAGAAACAGCACCAATATTTGCAAAGTTAATTTCCCCTCAGGGAGAATATGACATAAAGCTTGCAGATGCAGAAGGGGAGCTAAAATCGTGGGCGACTCAAAAGGCTAATCAGCGTAGAACGCTTGTAGATACAGACAATCTCATCAATGATAAAGTTTATGCAGATCTTTCTGAAGAAGAGGAACTCTATACTTATAAAAAGAAAGTATCTCGAGAACTAATGCAGCGCCAACAAGATGCTTTTTATAAAAGACAAAGTAAATTACTATAAAAAAACCAAGTTTTTGAGGATAAATTGAAGGGTGGGAGTATATGTCGACTTCCTGTCTAATTCATTATCAGAATTTTACAGCTGGCCTGGAGCACCCATTCCATTTTAGGGGTAAAAGTTTATATTTGAAAAACTTTAATGTATTTAAATAACCCCAAATATATTGCACAAAAAACATTACATAATTCTTTCCCTGTTTCTTATGGGAATGATTTCTTTAGTTTCTGGACAGACAACACTTACCTACAGCACCTGTGAGGCTATAAAAACCACAAATCACTCCTGTAGCTATGCTTATACCTATTGGGGTAGAGATTTTAAATTAGATGACTTTAATATAAATCAAAATGAGGAGTTTACGATAACCAAAGGTCAATTTGCATTAAGTTACACTTCATCCCCTGTATATTTAAGTTTTAATATTTATGCGATAGACAACAATTTTCCCGCATCATTTGATCAAGCAACCTTACTGGGTAGTAGTCAGGAGATTCTGGTTCCTCCTTATATAGTCGATTATCTTCCCGTTCAATTTTTTACTATAGATTTTGATGATCCGGTAGTGGTTCCAGCCGGAACTCAAAGAATTCTTGTAGAGGTTCAAAAAGGAGCCCCTACATGGGGAAGTGGACTTGCACATATTGCAGGAACAGCTTTAGACACAGGTATTTCTTGGCAACGAGACTGCGCTACAAATTACGAATATGTAAATGCAGACGATCATGTCGTTTTTGGAGAAATAAACAATTATTACATTACGGTAACGGGCACTAAACTTAGTACTACAGTACCTTTTACGATGAACATATCTAACAATTGTTCAGACTTTTTTAAAGGTTTTACATTGAATAATAATTTAGAAATCACATCGGTATTATGGGATTTTGGTGATCCTAATTCCGGTGCCTCTAATAGTTCTACTGAAATCAACCCCAAACACGATTTCAGTGCTGATGGCATATATACAGTAACTGTAAAAATTACTGATCAATCTGGAATTGACTATACACTTCAGGAGATGATTGATGTGCGTGAACCGCCCGAAGTTTATAGCTTACCTAATTTAATAGCTTGTGAGAATACCTTTGCATCGGGTATTGCATCAACTTTTGATACTTCAATTATTGAGCAACAAATTTTGAGAGGGAGATCAAATCTTGACATTACCTATTTAGATGGTAATGGTGATGAATTGCCCAACCCGCTTCCTAACCCGATGACTAATAGTATTTTGAATTTGGAAACTATTGCGGTGCGTGTAGCTTATAGTGATGAACCATGTTGCTACTCAGAAACTACTTTCGATCTAATCGTAAATCCCTTACCAGATCTGTCTTTAATAAGTGATTTAGTAATTTGCGATGATAATGAAGATGGCTATGCTTCTTTTGATCTCGATCCCATTCAATCAATTATAAAATCTCAGACTAATTTAACCGTTGATTTTTTTCACGAAGATGGATCCTCTATTGATTACAAAAATTCATCTGTAGTAGTTAATAAGATTCCCTATGAAGAAATAATAACTGTTTTAGCCACTAATTCTAACACCGGCTGTAGACAAAAATCTACATTTAAACTTATTGTTTCTCCCCAGCCCATTGCGTATACATTGCCAGACGTTTACGGCTGTGATGATAACAATGATGGTATTTCAGAGTATTTTGATACTTCAACAATTGAATCATCTGTATTAGGTAATCAAACAGACATGCAGGTTTCTTATTATGATAGCGCAGGGAATACTATTCCCAGTCCATTGCCTAATCCCTTTACAAATAGTATTCCAGAGAAGGAAAAAATCACTGTGCGAATAACTAATGCATATTCAGGATGTTATAATGAAACCTCAGTGAACTTTATCACCTCTAAAAATCCTCAAATAAGCAAACCATCAACTATTTATACCTGTGACAGTGGTAATGGTTATGCCTCTTCTGATACCTCAACTTGGAATGCGACCATAGTAGGAAACCAAAATGACCTTCAATTGTCATACTACGATAAATTAGGTAATGAACTACCAAATCCGCTACCTCCTTTTTATGAGAATACAGAACCATGGTCACAAACTTTGAATGTTCGTGTGGAAAATAAATTAAACTCCGCATGTTATTCAGAGACTACCATAGAACTAGAAGTAAATAGATTACCACAGCTTTCAATGCAAACCGAATATTTAATATGCAACAATGAGCCATCACTTATTTTAACAGTTCCCTCAGGATTTGAAAGTTATTTATGGAAATATAATAACATTCAAATTTCCAATTCAAATACTGCTGAACTAGAGAATACAGGTATTTACAGCCTAACTGTATCCCAACTTAAAAACGGTTTAGTTTGTGAAAGAAGTATCGATATTAACCTTGCTCGTTCGGAACCGCCAGTCATTACTTCAGTTAATTTTGATGAGTTAGGCAACAACTACGTTAAAATAAATGCTGATGGAGACGGAGATTTTGAATACTCCATTGACGGAATTAATTTTCAGAGCAACAATTCTTTTTATGGAATATCAGGAGGTAACTATACTACCTATGTCCGCGATAGGGAAGGATGTGGATATGATTCAAAAAACGTAACACTTATCGACTATCCAAAATTCTTTACACCAAATGGAGATGGATATAATGATTATTGGCAAATAGAGGGTATAAGTAATTACACCAAATCAGAAATAAGGATATTTAACCGCTATGGAAAGTTAATAAAACAGTTAAGTCCTAAAAGTAATGGGTGGAGCGGCAATTTTAATGGGTCTTTATTACCATCAGATGATTATTGGTTCTCAGTAGATCTTAAAGATGGAAGAATTTTTAATGGGCACTTTACCCTAAAGCATTAGAAAATATTTAACTGAAACCATTTCCAACCCCACATTAGAACTTTCTATCGGGATGGTATAAATCTAAGTTTAAACTTGAATTTCTCCCCTCAATTATTTCTGACACTAAAAGCCCCGTTGCTGGTCCCAGACTCCATCCCATCATTGCATGTCCTGTTGCAAAAGTAAGATTGCTGCATTTATGCGATTTACCTATAAATGGCAATCCATCAGGGGAAACAGGTCTAAGTCCGCATTGCGCCTCATCTTTTTCATTTTTAGTAATTGAAACATTTGTAAAATATTTGTGAGCAGCATTTGCAATAGCTTCAACCCGTACAGGATTAATTGCAGAATTTATTCCGGCGATTTCCATAGTGCCAGCAAATCTGGTAAAACCGTTCATTGGGGTAACAGCAACTTTAGACTCGACAAGTATACTGGGAAAAGTAATTCCTGTATTTTGTTTGGTATTGATTCTGTATCCTTTGCCTGCTTGTAGTAACAAAGGAATATTTAATTTTTTACTCAATTTTGCACTCCAGGAACCAGCCGCCATAACAATTTCATCAGCCTTTAGTTCTTGTTTATCTGTAGTAACAGATTTGATCTTATCTCCCTTTAAATTGAAATCAATCACCTTTTCGTTTTTCAGAAATACAACTCCTTTTTCAGCCAGAAGAGTTTTCATTTCAATCATAAATTCGTGAGGCGTAGTATGGTGGTCACATTCATAATAAATTGCTCCAGCTACATCTAATTTTGCATCTGGCATCTTTTGTTGTACTTCCGCTGCTGTAAGTGTTTGTGCCGGTAGACCTTGTTGAATAGCAAGCTCACCAACTCTATTTTCATCCTCCAGCATTTTTTCGGTTTGGCAGAGCATAAAAAGCCCTTTTTTCTCCAATTGAAATGAAAAATTTTCACTTTGCTTAATTTCAGAATACAAATCCCGACTCAATAAATTTATATCCCGAATTGCCGGCACTGCTTTTTTCACATGCGCACGATTACAGGATTTATTAAAAGCCAAAGCCCATTTTAAAAAATCTGTTTCCAGACGGGGTTTGATATATAAAGGGCTTGATTTGTTAAACATCCATTTAATACCCTTTCGCATAACTCCAGGAGCAGAGAGCGGAATAATATGACTGGGCGTAAGATATCCCGCATTCACATAAGACGCTCCACCATCCATATTAGACTGATCAATAACTGTAACTTGATGACCCGACTTCTGCAAATAATAAGTGCAAGAAAGACCTAATATACCGCCACCTATCACAATTATATTTTTACTCATTCTTCTATTTAATTAATCTCTAATAAATTTAAATAACCTGAAAGCCATATGCATAAGGATCATCATCGTCTATAGTTATGGTATTGTGCCCATAAATACGTGCCCAGCCAGTTATACTAGGCACAATAGCTTCTTTGCCTGCTAAAGTAGTAACTTCCTCAATACGTCCCACGAATTTAGAGCCAATGAAACTTTCGTGTATATAATCTTCCGCTTTCTGCAATAATCCACGTGCGTGCAATTGAGCTAAACGTGCCGATGTACCTGTACCACAGGGCGAACGGTCAATAGCTTTGTCTCCATAAAAAACAGCATTTCTACCAGATGATAATGGATCAATAGGTGTGCCTGTCCATTGCAAGTGGGTTACATCTTTAATAGTTGAATTTTCGGGATGTCTAAAAATATTAGGATATTTTAAATTTATTTGCTGTCTTAAAATCTGACTATAGTAAATAATCTCGTTAGCTTTAAAATGTTGCACACCCATAAAATTATCTTGGGGATCAATGATAGCATAGAAATTACCACCATAGGCTACATCAAATTTGAGTTCGCCAAGGTCTGGACATTCTGCTGTAAGATCCTTAGCCGCCAGATAGGATTTTACATTTTTCAATTTTACCCACTCTACCTTTTTGTCTAGCTGTTTATATTCAATTTCTATTAATCCGGCTGGAGATTCCATTTTTAAATGACCAGGTATTTTAGGCACAATCAATTCTTCCTCTAAAGCAATTGTAACCGTACCAATTGTACCGTGACCACACATAGGCAAGCATCCACTGGTTTCTACAAACAGAATGGCAAAATCATTATCTGGGTTATGAGGTGGAAAAAGAAAACTACCGCTCATCATATCGTGACCACGCGGTTCGAACATAAGGCCTTTCCGAATCCAGTCAAATTCACTAATAAAATGCTGGCGCTTCTCACTCATCGAATTGCCCACAAGTGTAGGTCCCCCAGATTTTATAACTCGAACCGGATTCCCGCAAGTATGTGCATCTATACACTCAAATGTATGAATAGCCATTTGCTTTTATTCTTTATTGATTTTATTCACCTGAATATATTTATTCACTTGTTGCTCAAGAATTGGAAGCGTTACGGTTCCCTGAGCAAGTATAACTTCGTGAAAATCCCTTATATTAAATTTTTCACCTAATTCCTGCTCTGCTTTTTTTCTCAATTCACGTATTTTAAGTTCTCCTATTTTATAAGAAAGCGCTTGCCCGGGCCAGCCGATATACCGATCTGTTTCTGTATTTATCTCGTGAATGGAAAGTGCTGTGTTTTGAGACATATAATCTATGACCTCATCTCTAGTCCAGCCAAAAGCGTGTATACCGGTATCTACAACGAGCCTGCAAGCGCGCCACATCTCATAAGTAAGCTGACCAAATTTCTCATAAAGCGTTGTATAAATTCCCATTTCATCTGCAAGGTATTCGCTATACAAACCCCAACCTTCACCATAAGGAGATAGGTATAAATTCTTTCTAAAATTGGGAATACTATCTCCCATCTCTTGATTTAAAGCTCCCTGTAAATGATGTCCGGGTACAGCCTCATGAGCAGTTAAGGCGGGAAGTGTGTATAGCGTGCGGCTTTCTAATTTATACGTATTGACAAGATACCATCCAGGCTCATTTCCTTCAATAGAACTCCCTGAATACCGACCACCAGTATATTTTGGGGCAATTGCATCTGGCACCTTTTTAACACCATAAGGTTGACGGGGAAGTTTTTTGAAGAATCTTGGTAATTGCGCATCAATGCGCTTTGCGATGTCTCTTGTTTCTTTAAGCAATTCACTTCCTGAAGTTTTATAAAATTGCTTATCTGACCTTAAAAAGGTGAAGAACTCTTCAAAAGTACCTTCAAAACCTACTTCTTCAATAACAGCATTCATTTCTGAACGAATCCGATCGACTTCCCTCAAGCCTAAGTCATGAATATCTTGAGCTGTATAATCCTTAGAGGTTGTGTAATAATCAATTCGGTTTTGATAAAATTCCGCTCCACCAGGTTGCGCTGAAACTCCTATGGCTTCCCTTGTATTCGGAATATATTCCGTTTCAAAAAAGGCTTTTATTTTCTTAAAACTGGGTATAACATCCTTCTCAATAATTGCTAGAGCTGCCTTTTGTAATGAATCTTTTTGTGTCTTTGAAAAGCTCTCCGGTAAATCGTTAATGGGTGAATAGAAATAGCTGGTTTTTGGATCTTCAACTATATGTGTGTTGTATGTAGATTCATAACCTTTAAAAATTATTTTAGGTTGTGAAATACCTTCCTTCAAACCTTTACGCATAAGCGCCAATTGACTATCTGTAAAATAAGGAATGGCCTTAAGAACTTTTAAATATATTTTAGCGCTATTATAATCTGTTATAGGTCTCACCCTATAATTAAGATTTAAATGAAAACCCTGATCCGCCTGAATTGGGTTGAGATACATTTTATAATGAAAACTATCTACCTCATCCTGCATTTTAAAAAGCAGTAATTCTCTGGAAATCGCATCTGTATTGTTTAAATCATTTTCTGATATTTTCTCTAAATCATCAATAATCTCCTGCGCAAATTCGGCATCTTTCTCATATCGCGATTCTTCATATTGACCTAGCGGAAAATTTTTCCAATCATAGAAGCTATAATCAGCTTGTTTTTTAATAACACTGTCTAATTGAGCTTTAGCCGTTTGAGCCCAACTGGAAAGTGTAAGTGCGAGTAGAAGAAATGGCGTCAGAACATTTTTCATAAAATCAATTTATTTTTCCAGTACTCCAGTTACCATTTACTTCTCTAAGAATACCCAAAGGATTACTATCCTTAAGTGCTTCTGGAAGCAATTCTTTAGGCCAATCCTGATAAGCAAATGGTCTCACCCAACGGTTGATCGCGTGTACTCCCACTGCCGTAAAGCGACTATCTGTAGAGGCTGGGAATGGACCGCCATGTTGCATAGCTGCACATACTTCGACACCTGTAGGAACATTATTAAATATTATACGCCCCACTCTTGAGGAAAGCGTTTTAATAAGCGGATTATAATTTTGTACTTCATCGGGTAGGGCTAATATAGTTCCTGTAAGTTGACCTTCCAGATTATTTACAATTGCGGTTAGTTCCTCTTTATCCCTGCAACATACCAACATAGAAAATGGACCAAAAACTTCTTGATGAAGTATCTTATTTTCAATAAAATCAGTCCCACTTACTTTCACGAGTGCTTGCCGACCATAATTTTCACCGTGATTTTCCATTTCTAAAGCAAGCATTTCCACACCCTTTTCGTCGAGCATTTTTCTGCTTCCTGTATGAAAAGCTTCCGCAATGTTAGGGTGCAACATACACGATGAGTCTTGACTTAATAATTCGCGTGATAGTTCTTTCCCCAATTGATCAAGATCATCTCCTGCAATTCCCAAAATCAATCCGGGATTTGTACAAAATTGACCGGCTCCTAAATTTATGCTTCCACCAAGTATTTTTGCCCATTCCTTTCCTTTTTCTGAAACCGCTTTCGGTAAAATTACCACAGGGTTAACACTACCCATTTCAGCAAAAACTGGAATAGGCTCCTCTCTTTCCGCCGCCATTTTATATAATGCCGTTCCGCCTTTTCTGCTTCCGGTAAAACCAACTCCCTTAATTAAAGGGTTCTTTACCAGAAGTTCCCCAACCTCTATTCCTTTACTGTTGAGATGGGAAAACACCCCGTCTGGCATATTAGTTTCTTGAGTTGCAGAACT
>CAXBEL010000149.1:0-11184 GCA_963974735.1 uncultured Flavobacteriaceae bacterium
CTAATATAAAGCTGTTTACTAAATTATCGTATTAATTTGAAATTTTCATGCTCACAATTTCAAATTAATACGATAATTTAGTAAACAGCTTTATATTAGGTAGTTATAGTTTTAACGCTGTCTAATCCTAGATAGCTGTTTGTTATAAATCCTTTAATTATGAAAAAAATTTACCTATCCGTTTTTTTGATTCTAACATTAGCTGGTTATGGTCAAAATGGTATTGCAGATGTTACCTTCGATAATGCAGATGCACAAGTTCAAAGTTTTATGAATTCCTATGATATACCGGGTCTTACTATGGCAATTGCCAAAGATGGAAAACTGAAATACCTGCGGAGTTTTGGTGAAATTGATAAAGAAAATAATATTGAAACCCAGCCTTATAATTTATTTCGGATTGCAAGTGTTTCTAAGCCGGTAACTGCTATAGGGATTATGAAGATGGTTCAAGAAGGCAAGATTGCGCTATCCGATAAAGTTTTTGGCAGTACCGGATTATTAAAGGACCACCCACATATATCTCAGGTTATTTATTCTGATGAACGTCTAGATGTTATTACGGTTCAGAACTTACTCGAGCACAACGGCGGATGGGACAGCACGATAGATTGCTTCCCAAATCCTACAACTCCCTATCCCTATTTTTTTGCTGGTTGTGATCCCATTAACACAACGCTGCATGTTACGGAAATGTATGATGCCCCCAATCCCGTGACTGAAGAATTACTTATTCGTTTTTTAATGGAAAAAGGATTGAATTTTGACCCCGGGACAAAGTATGCCTATTCTAATATTGGCTACCTCGTTTTAAGTGAAATAATTGAAGAGGTAAGCGGTATGAGCTATGAAGAATATTTTAAAACTGAAATTCTGCATCCCCTTGGAATTTATGATATGAGCTTAGGCCATAATCTGCCAGAAAATTTTAATGAACGCGAAGGTAAATATTATGGTTATGGAGGCTATACCAATAAAAGCACTTATGGTACAGGTGAAGATGTGCCTTGGGAGTATGGTGGTTTTAATCTAGAAGCTATGGATGGCCACGGCGGGTGGATTGCAACTGCACGAGATCTGGTAAAATTACTTACAGCGGTTGATGGTTTCAATACTAAGCCAGATATTTTAAATGCATCTTCTATAGCTATTATGACAGAGCCTTCTGCTCCATTTGCAAATTATGCAAAAGGTTGGTCTGTAAACTCAGCTAATAACTGGTGGCATACTGGCGGACTACCGGGAACAGCAAGTATTTTAGTTCGTGCAAATTCCGGATATAATTTTGCAATTTTTGTAAATACGAGAATAGATGGAAACAGGGGAGGTCAATTTTATAGTGATCTTGACGCTATAGGCTGGAATTGTATAAATAGTATTACATCTTGGCCTGATTGGGATTTAATGGACACACCAACCATTAATGCCGGAAATCTTGAAACTGAAAGTGTGGATGAAACTACTGTACATCTAAGATGGTCTAATGGTGATGGTCAGCAGAGAATGGTTCTTGCGAGAAAATCCTCATCTCCAAAGGAATTTCCTAAAGACGGTATTTCTTATTCCTATTCAAACACATTAAATCAAGCAGAGGATTTGGGTAACGAAAATTTTGTGGTATATCAAGGTACTGCAAATGAAGTAACTGTAAGTGAATTAGAAAGTAATACAGATTATACTTTTAGAGTGATAGAATTTAATCAGTCTAGCAATACAGGAAACTTTCCATTGTATTTGTTGGGCGATAATCCAGAGGCTGAATATAAATCGGGAAGTTTAGGTCTTGATGTAGCGCAGGTGGTTGAATTTAATATTTATCCAATCCCGGCAGAAGAAATGGTTAAGGTCAATTTTAAAAAGTCAACAGGAAAAAAATATGAGATTTATAATTTAAACGGAAAAGTGATTGCTTCAGGCATCTTTAAAAGCACAGCTCAAGAAATTAATGTTTCTCGATTATCCAGTGGTCTCTATCTAATCAAAGCTTTTGATATAAATGATAATACTTCAATAAGAAAATTGATTATAAAATAAACGGCTCCAGTATATTCATAAGAGACCGCTTCTTAAGCGGTCTCTTTTTGTTTTTATCTAATCGAAGAATTAAAACTAATTGCATAATTCATTTATGTAAAGTATATTTGACATATAGTAAAATAAACTATACTATAAGAACGAAATACTTTACACAAATACTAAATTATGAAACAATCTCTTTATGAATCTGAAAAACAAAAATTAGATAAACTAAGCAGTTTTAAGTTACCTAATTACTTTAAAAAAATTGGGTGGACCATTTTTGGAGTAACACTTATTCTAGTTTTAATATTTAAAATTATTGAAAATCCAAATCCAATAATTAGCACTATTTGTAAAAAAGGGATGCTTGTGGGATTATTGGTAATAGCTCTAGCTCGCGAAAAAGTAGAAGATGAAATGATAGAAAAACTCCGTGGGAAATCGTTCTCTGCGGCGTTTATTTTTGGAGTTCTATATGCTCTGGTTCAACCTCTTGTTAATTATTTTGTGGGAGTAACAATTAATTCAGAACCCACAACGTATTCAGATTTAGGCGACTTTCAAGTACTGTGGTTTATGCTTTTTATTTATGTTATGCTTTTTAAACTTTATAAAAGGATAGCATAATGACAAATACAATTAAAGTAGAGCGGGCTATTCTCGATATGACCCAAGAGGATTTAGCTCAGAAAATAGGAGTTTCCCGTCAGACAATTAATTCAATAGAAAAAAATAGATATGTTCCCAGTACGGTACTTGCCTTAAAATTATCTCAACTTTTTGGGAAGCCGGTAAATGCTATTTTCAACTTAGAAGGGACAGATTAAATACTAAAAAATGATCAACTTACTTATTCATTTGATGCTTATTCTATTAGTAATACTGCAGTCATTTATTCTTCTTGTAGATTAGAAAAGATCTGTATTTTTTAAAACATTTCAAACACATATCCCAAAAGCCAATACAGGATTGCAAATACAACAATGGTTCCTATGCATCCGCAGCGGCCACCACCTATTTTTTTAGCACCATAACCGGCTAGCAATGCTCTAAATAGTTTTTTCATAAACAGTTTTGGTTGAATTAGTTTTAGTTAGTATAATGATATTACTTATATATTTCCTTCAGTTCAGGATTAACAATACTTTAGGTAAGGTAATAAACTTTTTCAAAAAGGCTGTTGTAATTTAGTTTCAAATAAATGAAATTATGAAAAAGAGACAACTGGGAAATACAGATCTTCATATACCACCTTTAACCTTTGGTGGAAATGTTTTTGGATGGACAGCAGATAAAAAAATGTCATTTAAATTATTGGATGGCCTTTTTGAACGTGGACTAAATTTTATAGATACAGCAAATGTCTATTCCCGCTGGGTTGAAGGAAATTCTGGAGGAGAAAGTGAAAGTATCATTGGAGAATGGATGAAGGAGCGTGGTAATCGTGATAAAATGATTATTGCCACAAAAGTAGGTATGGATGTAGGGCAGGGCCAGATTGATCTGTCACCCGAGCATATTAAAGAGCAGCTGGACAAAAGTTTAAAACGTTTACAAACAGATTATATAGATATTTATTTTAGTCATAAAGATGATGACGGTACACCTATTGCTCAAACTTTAGGAACGTATAATGAGGCTATCGATCAAGGTAAAATAAGATATATAGGAGCTTCTAATTTTCCGCTTGCGCGATTGCGGGAATCCATCACCATTTCTGAAGAAAAGAAATTGCCGAGATATGAAGTATATCAACCCGAATATAATATGATGAAACGTGATGGTTTTGAAGGTGATGTACAAAAATTTTGTTTGAAGCATAATCTAAGTGTTATTAACTATTTCACTTTAGCGAGTGGCTTTCTTACCGGTAAATATAGAAGCAAAGAAGATACAGAAGGCAGAGAAAGAGCGGGTTATGTTTCTACCTTTTTTAATGAGCGCGGTAAAAATGTTTTAAAAGCTTTAGATGAAGTGTCTAAAGCTCAAGGCATATCTCAGGCTGGTGTAGCGCTTGCCTGGACTATGGCCCAGCCAGGTATTACATCACCTATAGCCAGCGCAACAAAGCCAGAACATTTAAAATCTTTTGATGAAGCCCTAAACACAGAACTTACAAATGATCAACTGGAAATGCTTGATGAAGCCAGTAAAGCAATAGAAGCAAATTAGTAGTTTTTAACTTTATTTTCTCTTATTCATCATCTTCAGTATGAATTAAAGGATTGTCGGACTGTCTTAGTCCGACAATTTTTATGATGTTTACTACCGCATTATATAACATAAGCACTACACTTATAAGTGCTCCACTTAACAGTGAGGAAAGACCAAGAGTTACATAGTAGATGGTGGTAAACCAAGAGCTGGGCACATTATCTGCTTCGGTTAACGGGATATTAAGAATTTGGAATGTGATCAAAGCAACTATAAATACAGTCGTATCAATTTTAGCGATACGCAAAACCTGTATATAGTGAACTTCTTTTAACCTTGACTCAGTTCCCGAACTTATACTTAGCAAGGTTAGTAATAATGCTAAAATAGTTGCAGAAGCGAGAACTATAGTATTACAAAGTGTATTTATTCCCGGTAAGGATGTTTGTATGAGATCCTTTGCCTCATAACCACTTATATTTCCCAATAAAAAAGCTCCGGTTCCTGTTATTATAGCAGCAATTATTCCGCCAGCTAGCGCACGCTTATTGTATCTCGTAAGACTTAACATGTAGATTCATTTTGTTAGTTATTTAAATTTACTGTTTGGTTTAGAATCCCAATAGGACTTTAACATGATTAGTTAAGAATACCTTAACAAGTTATTTAAATCGTGTGCTGTACTTTTTACCCCTAAACATTTTACATGAGAAAAAAGCTTAATTATTTCTTATCCTGCTTTTTATTGCTTCTTGTACTTGCCTGTGCAGGTACTAAAGACACAGGAAAGAAGACAGATGATTCAGAGAAAACTGAAGAAAAAAACAAAGCAAACGGAATTAAACCCTACGATAAGGTAATTACCAAAGACGCCTTAACAGATGAGGGGCTGTTTAAAATTCATCAGGTAGATGATAAGTATTATTACGAAATACCTGATACCCTGTTTAACAGGGAAATGTTGATGGTAAGTAGAATTGCCAAAACAGCAACAGATATTGGTTTTGGCGGTGGTAAGGCCAATACTCAGGTTTTAAGATGGGAAAAGAAACCCAAACGAGTTCTTCTACGTGTGGTTTCACATCAGATTTTTGCGGCAGATTCTTTGCCCATTCATGAAGCCGTGGTAAATTCTAATTTTGAACCTGTATTGTTTTCTTTTGATATAAAAGCTATCAGCAAAGATTCTACCAGTACGGTTATAGAGGTAAACAATCTTTTTGAAGAAGATGTTATGCCTTTAGGAATACCAAATAGATATCGGGAGGATTACAAAATCTCTGGTATTGATAAGGATCGTAGTTACATAGAAACTTTAAAGAGTTTTCCACTTAACATAGAATCGAGACATGTTAAGACTTATAAAGCTAAAGAACCGCCCAGCAATGAGAGTTTAGGCTCTATTTCTATAGAGATGAACAATTCAATGGTTTTATTGCCTACCGTACCTATGAAAAGACGTACGTATGATGAGCGGGTAGGTTGGTTTGCACGGGGTCAGACAGATTATGGTCTGGACGCTCAAGAAAGCAAAACCATAAGATATTTAGACAGATGGAGATTAGAAGTTAAAGATGAAGATCTTCAGAAATTTAAAAATGGCGAATTGGTAGAGCCTAAAAAACCTATAGTTTATTATATAGACCGGGCAACACCTCAAAAATGGCGTAAGTATATAAAAGAAGGTATTGAAGACTGGCAAGTAGCTTTTGAAGCCGCTGGTTTTAAAAATGCAATTTTAGCAAAAGATGCTCCTACTGTTGAAGAAGATCCAGATTGGTCACCTGAAGATGTAAGGTATTCTGTAGTGCGTTATTTGGCTTCACCTATTCCCAATGCAAATGGGCCTCACGTGAGTGATCCGCGCAGTGGTGAGATTTTAGAATCAGATATTAATTGGTATCACAATGTTATGACCCTTTTGCGCAATTGGTATTTTGTGCAGACGGCTGCCATTAATGAAGATGCGAGAGGAGTTGCATTTAAAAATGAAATAATGGGAAGACTTATTCGGTTTGTTTCTTCACACGAAGTAGGTCATACCTTAGGTTTACCTCATAATATGGGAAGCAGTGTGGCTTATCCCGTAGATTCTCTGCGTAGTGCATCTTTTACTCAAAAATACAGCACAGCACCTTCTATAATGGATTATGCACGTTTTAACTATGTTGCCCAACCCGGTGATGAGGGTGTAGCTTTAATGCCAAATATTGGGATTTACGATAAGTACGCGATCAAATGGGGATATATGCCCATTTTAAATAAAACCGATGAGGAGGAAAAGAAGATTCTTGATAAACTGATTCTTGAGCATCAGGATGATCCTATGTATCGTTTTGGAGGCCAGCAGCGTGACGTTGTTGATCCCAGTTCACAAACTGAAGATTTGGGTGATGATGCCGTTAAGGCAAGTAACTATGGGATAGCCAACTTAAAACGCATAGTTCCCAATCTAATTGAGTGGACTAAAGAAGACGGCAAAAACTATGACGACCTGGAAACGATGTATGGTCAGGTATTAAGTCAGTTTAACCGTTATATGGGACACGTATCTAATAATGTAGGTGGTGTTTATCAATATAATAAAACCTACGATCAGGAAGGAGCTGTCTATATCCCGGTACCAGAAGCACGCCAAAAGGAAAGTATGGAGTTTTTGCAAAATGAACTTTTTACAACTCCAGAATGGATGATAGATGCAAATATCCTAAACCGCATTGAACATGATGGTAATATAGAGCGTATTAGAAGCGTGCAGGTTAGGACATTAAACAACCTGCTAGACTTTGGTAGAATGGCAAGAATGACTGAAAACGAAACCTTAAATGATAATTCAGTTTATTCACTGAATGAAATGATGAGCGATCTCCGAAAAGGGATTTTTAGCGAATTAAACAGAGGTGGACAAATTGATACATACCGTAGAAATTTACAACGTGCTTACGTGGATCGACTTGAATATCTAATGACAAAAGAACAGGAAGGAACGCGTAATGCAACCGATGTAGAAGTGAGCCAGTCAGATATAAGAGCAGTTTCACGTGGAGAACTTAATAATCTGCTTAGAACTATTAATTCTGCAATAGGACGAACATCAGATACGATGAGTAAGTATCATTTGCAAGATCTTAAAGAAAGAATTGAAGTTATTCTGGATCCGAGAGTATAATATTAAAGATATTATTATAGAAAGACCCCAAAAATATAGTTTTTTGGGGTCTCTTATTTTTAAGAATTAAACAATCAATATAGAAACTTAAGAATGTTTATGGAATTGTTTATCTTTTAGTCCCAATTAAAACTAAATATGAGAAATACATACTCCACTAATTTGAGCCTGCCCAAGGTTGACATAGCCTTGTTAATATTTCGGCTGGGAATTTCAGCTTTAATGCTAATGCACGGAATTCCTAAATTGACTCAATTTTTTGGTAGTGATGAGATATCATTTCCTGACCCTTTTGGCATAGGATCTATCCCTAGTTTATGTTTAGCGGTTTTTGCAGAATTTGTGTGCTCTGTTTTGATAATTCTTGGTTTGGGAACACGGCTGGCGACTCTTCCTTTAATTGCTACAATGGCAGTAGCTGTATTTATCATACATGCAAAAGATGGGATGGAAAGGCAGGAGTTGGGCTTGATTTATCTTTTAGCCTATGTTGTATTGCTTCTTACAGGTAGTGGCAAGTACTCTCTTGATCATATCATTTTAAAAAGAAAAAGAAGGAAAGACAGATTCTATGTCTAAACTTTTTGATTAGGTTGATAACGTGAATAGTACGTTAAGATGATAAAAATCCTGTGGTTAAAATTTCCTAATTAATTATTTCATAGATAAATACCTTTATAATTTTATTGTAGACAGTTAGTGTTTTTAGCATCAGCTTTTGGATAAAATTTTATCTTCATTTTATGATCGTAAGAAAAATAAACTCGGGTTGGGAAGTTATTTATCAACATGCTCACGGACTTCTGGCCGGACAGATTGCTAACCAACTTAAATATAATTTGCGTCCTGATTTGTGGGTTGAAACTTTAACCGCGGTTATAGAGCATGACGACAATCAATTAAACTTTGAAGAAAAATCGTACTTAAACGAGGCGGGAATGCCTCAGGATTTTACAGAGGTAGAACGATCTTGTGAAGAAAACCTGGAGCGGGCAAAACGAGTAATTGAGATTGCAGAAAGAAAGTCTGGATGGATTGCCTTATTAATTTCCATGCACATTGATTTTTTATACGGTGACTTAGAAAATAATGCCTTATTTAAACCATTTTTAAAAGTTCAAAAGGATTTACGTCTAAAGCTCAGAAAACAATACAAGATAAATAAAGCAACCGCTCAAGCCTATTATGAACTTCTTCGTTTTTGTGATAGATGCTCCTTAATACTTTGTAAAAATGAGCTTCCTGCTTTAAACCGTAAATTGGAAATTAATCAAAGTATAAAAAATAAAAAATACTTTATTTATTTAAGAGATAATGGCACTGTAGGCGTAGAGCCTTGGATATTTGAAAAAAAATCTTTTGAAGTTGGCGTTGAGAAGCGTAATTTAGATAAGGCTTCTTATAAATCGAATTTAGAATTAAAAGAAGATTTAGAAGAGGCTGAAGTAATACGTATAAAATGGAAATTTCAATGTAACGACTAGAAAAGACTTGATATAGAATTATTAAAACTTCAACAAGTAAATACTGTTGAAGTTTTAAGTTGAGTTGAGTAATAGTTAATTTTTAGTTTTTGGCTTAATACTTACCCCTGGTTTAGACGTAGCTCCCGTTTTTGGTTTAATACTTACTCCTGGCTTTGGAGTTGATTCTTTTTTTGGTTTGATACTAACACCGTGTTTTGTTGTCGGTTTGTTCGGTTTCTCAGACATATTTGTATTTTTTAAGTTAATTTAATAACTATATTAGTGAAAATATCCTAGTAAAACAAATTTAAGTTGCTGATTTTTAGGAACTAAAACGACTATATTTATTTGATGAAAATAAAATCCTTTCTAAAAGAGTGTCGCGAAAAAGACGTGGTAAAAAAATTATCGATCTACGCCGTTTCCAGTTGGTTACTCATTCAGGTGGTGGCTGTAATGTGGGAGCCTTTGGGTTTGCCCGCAAAAACAGTTACTTTTTTAATTCTGATTCTTCTTATAGGTTTTCCTATTTATATTTTTATTATCTGGCGATTTCAAATAGAGCCCATTCATAAAAAAGAGCAAGTTGAGATGGGAGCTCAATCTGTTCCAAAAGGGAAAGACTATTTAACTCCTTTTCAAAAAATTTACTACTCCATTCTTGCGGTAATAAGTGTTCTGGTGATTCTGATTTCTTTGGTTATCATAAAAAATAATTTTGTTCAAGAAGTGCCTACTTTAGAAATTAAGAAAGGTAATAAAATAGGTGTTCTGCAATTTGGGAACAATACGGGAAATGCGAGTTATGATATTGTGGGCAAAATGGCTGCAGACTGGATTGTACATGGTATAACAGAAAAAAATATAGCCCAGGTAGTTTCACCAGAAATTGTTACAGATTATACTAACATCTTAAAAGCTTCCATTTCCCCACAGCGCAGTGAAAATGTACTTCAGGAGTATTTTCAACCAGCTAAGATCATTAGTGGAAATTACTATTTACAAAATGGAAAGTTGTTATTTCAGTGTACTATCACAGACGGTAAAATGGATAAAACACTTATTACACTAGAATCTGTAGACTGTAGTCCTGAATCACCTCTGGATTGTATAGAGGCTTTAAAACAACGAATTTTAGGATATCTAATAACAGAAGATCAGGATCCCTATAACCTGGAACAAATTCCGCCCAATTTTGAAGCCTATGAATATCTTTTAACAGCTAAAACAGAATCGGTATCGGAAGAGGAGTATCTGGATCTATTAAATAAGGCAATAGATGCAGATAGGGATTATTTTGAACCTAAAGTGCTTCGGGTTGCGTATTATTTTAATCAAGGTGTAGCATATTCTGATAACCAAGCATTTAAAAAATCAGATTCGCTGTTAAAAAGTATAGGGACAATCACAGCCAATAATAAAAGGCAAGCTAATATTCTTAATGGATATAGATCTCTGCTCCAAGGAGCAAACGACAGAGTATATTCTTATTTTAAAAAAGAGTATGACGTTGCGCCTTTTGATATGAAAACGAATGCATCATTTATGGTCATTGCACTTCAGTATGTATATAGACCAGAAGAGGTTGATTCCATCTTCAACGAAATTTCAATGCAAACTGGGGATTTAAACAACTGTTCTGATTGTATTGACAGATTATATATAAAAGCACGTTCAGATTTAGAACTTGAGCGTTATAAACAAGTGATAAATTTTATTAAACCGCTACCTGATGATGAAAATTTTGAAATGCTCAAAGCTCCATTATTAGATGCTTATGTTAGAATAGGGGACTTCAAAAATGTGGATTCCATTTTAGAGAAAAACAATTATGGTTCAGATTCAGAAAATGGAATGAATGTTAATTTAAGAGTTGGTAAAGAATGTTTATTGGCAGATAACAGAGAGCAGGCAAATAAATATTTCAATAAGGTTTTACAATTTCCTGACAGGAATAATGATACTAAGTTTAAAGCCCGAGCTAATTATTACAAAGAAGATTACATAGCGGCAGAACCTCTTTTTGAAAAAATTAATGAAGCAACTCCCAATAATGAGGAGAATATTACATTACTTAGCATTACTTACGAGAAAAATGGTAAAAAAGAGAAAGCGGCTCAATTGATTACGAAGCTTGACAGTCTTAGATCCACCTATCAATATGGTAGTATAGATTATCAGCTCGCTAGATATTCTGCAGCACTTGGTAAAAAGCCAGAAACTATTAACTATTTGCTTAAGGCTGTCGCTTCCGGGTATTTATATGGCCCTAGTGAATACCAAAATGATCCCCACTTCAAGAATTTTTTAGATTCAAGTGATTTCGATAAAATATTGACTTACTGGCATTAAAATAGTTCCTTAGTTACCCCTTTA
>CAXBEL010000150.1:0-11040 GCA_963974735.1 uncultured Flavobacteriaceae bacterium
GCGCATCTGATTACGGCTCAGAAGGTTACAGGTTTGAATCCTGTCGAGGTCACTAAAAGCTATTTCAAATAGCATCAAAACCACGCAATTCTTAGGAACTGCGTGGTTTTGTGGTTTTTATATGTTAATTTAATTTGATGTTATTTGATTTAAAATGGTAGCTATATGGTAGCTTAAAACTTAAATGGTAGCTCGAGCTACCATTTAAGAAAATCAAGATCTATCGAAGATATGGTTTGGTTTGACTTTCTAAAATTAAAATGTTTAATTAAAAAACAAAGTCATGCGTACTTCAAAAACTTTTTCTGTACAATTATGGGCAGATCAAAAAAAAGCCATTAATGGCGAAGCTTTAATTTATGCTAGAATAACCGTGGACCAGAAAAGACTAAACATTAGTCTTAAAAGAAAAGTAGCAATTGGTAGTTGGGATGCCAGAAACAAGAAAATTCTTGGTAGCTCTCAAACGGCTAAAGAATTTAATCGCTACTTAGACCTGACCAAATCGAGACTTTATCAATGCTATCAGGAACTCAGTCATGAAGGAGTAGTGATAACCAGTAAATCCATAAAACAACGATTTTTGAATGAAGATGCAAGTAATCATACACTTTTGGAACTAATGGGTTATCATACTAAGAAAATAGAAAAAACCCTTGCGGCGGGAACCGTTCGGAATTTTGGCGTTACTGAAAACTATATCAATCGCTTTTTGAAAAACAAAAAACTGAAAGACATTTACTTACAACAACTAAACTATCAATTCCTTAGTGACTTTGAGAACTTCCTAAACTCTCATTATCCAGATGGGCACCCAAAGGCAATGAGCCATAATACAGTGATGAAGCATATCCAGCGGTTACGTAAAATGGTCACTCTTGCTTATAACTTAGAATGGATAAACAGCGACCCATTTAGGAGATGGAAAATGTCTTTTGAAAAAGTTAACAGGGAATATTTATCGCGTAGGGAATTGGAAAAATTATCAACATACCACTTGCCTATAGACCGTTTGGATCGCGTAAGAGATCTTTTTGTATTTAGTTGCTTTACAGGAATGTCCTTTATTGATATTAAGAATCTGACTAAAGGGAATGTCTGGATGGGCGGTGAAGAAGGGAAGAAATGGATTTCTACCTTCAGACAAAAGACAAAAAGTAAAGTGAAATTCCCTCTTTTAAAGAGAGCGGACAAAATCCTCGATAAATATGATTGTCACCCCGTCACTGAAGTTTCCGGAACTCTACTTCCGACAATAACAAATGAAAAAGCAAATCTTTATTTGAAGCAAATTGCTGATGCTTGTGGTATAGAAAAGAATCTAACCTTTCACATGGCGCGACACACTTTTGCCACCACGATAGCTTTAAATAATGGGATGCCGATGGAAAGTGTATCTAAAATTTTGGGACACTCAAAAATCACCACTACTCAGATATATGCACGTATTACCGATCAAAAAATGGAAGCAGATATGGCTGCCTTACAAGAACGTCTACACGCTAATCCAAGAGTAAATGATGAGGAATCAACTCGAATAGCTATTCAAGATAAAAGTGCTGATCCGGAAAAGCGCGATTTCTCTCATTTGACCAAAGAACAACTCATTCAAAAGTTGAATGAATTTCTAACAAATAGGGCCTAGCCAATATTTGGTCTTCTCGACATTTGCATTCATAAAAAAAAGTACTCATTTGACTGGCAACAGAAAAATGAGTAGCAAGAGGATAACACGCTCGCGCGATGTTATGTTTTATATATTACTCATTTTCAATAACTTATAAAATTATAAAAGTTTTTTTTTCGTGAAATTGCGACAAATGTGTTGGGAACCCCTATAAACAGACTCTTTTTTGCGACAATTTTCCTTTGAAAAATGATTTTTGAGTCTCACCAAAAGACATTTCATAGTATTAGCTCGGTAGATTTTGGGGCTTGCAGCGCTGCGCTCGCCATGCAAATTAATTTGTTAGAAGTTTAGAACACTAATTAAAATTATACCCAAAGACCTTAATTCAACATAAAAATTTTTACTTAGTAGCTTTCCCAGATATTGATTTAAGTTGTTCTTGGTTAGAACAAGGAAGGACTAATTTCATGACAGATAAGAGTAATCAAATTAGCGCAATTTAGTATTGAATAGCTTTTAAATGCAAATCTGAAAGTCTGATCCTTAAGAGCTGTTGTAACAAACAATATTAAACCTGTTGCTGTTCTGGGATGAATTCAAACTCCTTTTAAGAACGATTTATGCAGAAACCTTTATAATATTTAGTAAAGAAAAAAGTAGCACAATTCAATAGGACTGTACTACTTTTTAATTCAAGATATAAGAAGTCAAGAGTGTTTAATCCAGTGGATCCATAACAAAAAAGTTGGCATTGGGGCCACCCCGGTGGCCTAAGACATTCCCTCTCGTTTTCTCATCTAGTGAGAAAAAGTATAACGGCAAATTAAAAATTGATAATTGTGGGCCCAAATCGTCATCACGCTCAACCCCTGAAAAGTTATCTAAGTTTAAAAAAGAAGGGAGAATAAGCTCTTCTGGAACTTTAAGTGGAGGCCATACACCTGCGCATCCTCCTACACACTTACTAATATTAGGCTCATCGCCTGTTGTAAAGTATATAGTCACGCCACGATCATCCACTAAGTAGAGAATGGAATTTTGACCCTCATCTATAACTTGTTTTCCTAGCATAATACTATAATCTGGTTTAGCTACATAAAATACATCACCACTGCCATCACCTGTAACCTCACCTTCAGGCTCTAATATTCCATCTCCATCAGGAGAAAAGTAATACAAAGGCCATCCTTTAAAAGTGATTTGCTCTTCACCATCGTCAAGGGTGATTTTCCCAAAATCATCATTGCTTAAATTTGATCCAATAATTAATTCACCCAAATCTGCCGTAAATGCTGGCCAAACATTGGCACAACCTCCTGTGCAAGTACGCTCTCCTTTAACATCTCCAGCAAAAAAATAAAGGGATTGATTATTTTGGTCCACCAAAATACCTCCAAAAGCATTATTATTTAAAACTTTTACCTGATGGCCAATTTCTATTTGTTCCTGAACCGCATCAAAAACGAAAAAGTTTGAATTAGGACCACCTTCGTGTCCAAGCACGTTTCCTCTTATTTGTTCATCTGGAGAGAAATTATATAATGGAAAACCAAATCTTGCTAATTGCGGACCCAAATCATCACCTCGCTCAACAAGTGAAAAACCGCTTTCATCCAAGAAAGACGGAAGGATTAGCTCTCCAGGTGCTTTAAATGGGGGCCATACCCCCGCACATCCCCCAACACAGTTACTTGAGTTTTGACCATCTCCTAGAGTAAAATATAATGTAACCCCACGATCGTCCACAAGATAAAGTATTGGCTCTTCACCTTCCTCTATTACTTGTTGTCCCAACATTAGGCTATAGTCTGGTTTTGCCACATAGAATACGTCACCTTGCCCATCTCCTGTAACTTCATTAGGGGGTGCAAAAAAGCCGTCACCATCTATAGAAAAGTTATATAAAGGCCATCCCTTATAGGTTATTTGCTTACTTCCATCCTCACGTGTAATAGTATCAAAATCATTTGAATTTAGGCCAGAACCAACTTCCAATGCATCTACATCTCCAGTAAATGCAGGCCAAATATTGGCACAGCCACCAGTGCAGTTGCTCTCCCCTTTGACATCACCGGCAAAAAAGTAGAGTGCATGATTGTTTTGGTCAACTAAAATGCTTCCAAACTCAGCATTACTTGCCACTTGAACACCAAGTGTAGTTTCATTGCCGTCGTGGTCATTGACATAGTCTTCATCAACATCGCTACAACTTGCTAAAAGAATCAACCCGAAAAGAGCAATGCTTGATCTTTTTAGGTAATTTAAATAATTGTTCATCGTTTTAAAAATTTAGTGTTTATAGTATAAAGTTTAATTGTTCATTAATATTCATAAGGTTCTTTGCTTTGTCTTTCTTTTAGGATTTTTATGCAAAGCTTTTCTCCTCGTGATATGCTGTATCAATACCTCGCATTTCAGTATATTCGTCTACACGGGTACCGCGTGTAAGGAATCTGGTTAATTTGTAAATTAGATATGTTCCTACACCTGAGAATGCAATCGTTATGGCAACGGCTATCAGTTGTGCATATAGTTGATCTGGATTTCCATAGAGTAGTCCGGCTTCACCATTAATGGCTGGGTCAGCAAATATTCCTGTTGCAATTGAACCCCATATTCCCACCAGGCCGTGAATACCAAAAGCATCCAGCGTATCATCATATTTAAATATCTTTTTTAAATGCACTACACCATAGTATCCTATAAATCCAGAAACTAATCCAATGATTAGCGCACCGTCCATCCCTACATAACCTGCAGCAGGGGTTATACCTACAAGGCCAGAGATGGCACCTGATGCCAATCCAAGAATTGTAGGTTTCCTTTGTGAGTTCCATTCTACTATCATCCAGGCAATAGCTCCCGCACAAGCAGCGACATTAGTAACAAGAAAAGCATTAGCTGCAATCCCGTCAGCAGCAAGTTGGCTACCCGCATTGAACCCAAACCAACCAAACCAAAGTAACGCAGAACCCAAAATGGTGAGTTTTGTAGACGAAGGGTCAATATGCCCATTCTCTCTTCTCTTTCCCAACATAAGGGCTAATACCAATCCTGCAACACCTGCATTTACATGAATCACAGTACCTCCTGCAAAATCAAGCTCTCCCAAGTTTTGAAGCAAACCTTCTCCCCATATAAACCTTGCTAATGGCGCATAGACTAATAATAACCAAAGAATTGAGAATACAATCCAGCTGCTAAATTTTATACGGCCTACAACGGATCCGCATATAATCGCAACAGCTATTGCCGCAAAGACCCCTTGGAAAGCAACAAAAGCCAGCTCGGGGATTGATCCTATTAATTGATCAACTTGTATATTTTTTAAAAATATTGCCTCAAGTGATCCAAATATAGGGTGGCCGTTGGGGCCAAAGGCAATACTATATCCTACCGTAACCCAAACGAGAGTAGCAACACAAAACGCCACATAACTCATCCCTATGGTATTGATTACATTTTTCTTGTTTGACAAGCCACCATAAAACAGTGCTAGTCCTGCTGGGGTCATTAACATCACAAGCGCTGATGCTATGAGAACCCAAGCTGTATCTCCTGAATTTATCATTTTTATTGAATTTTAATTTTGACTTACTAGAAGTTTGGCTTTGCCATTTCTTTTGGATTTTATTGCCACTTCTAAAAGTTCTTTGATTTCCTTTTGATTGAATTTTATAGCATCATCAAGTGGCGTATTTCCCCACCTATCCTTTGGCGATAAAGTCACGTTTTGAGTAATCAAATGTCTTATTACTTCTGTTTGACCTTCACAAGCGGCCAAATGCAAGGGAGTGCGCCCATCATAATCAGCGGTGTTAGGACTTACACCTTCGGCTTCTAGCCTATATATCTCCGCAAGATCCCCTTGACTGGCCGCCCTTATCAATTCCATAACCTTAGAGGCAGCTAGTTCACTCTGCTTTCTTCTAGGATTTATCTTTGTTGAGTGGCCTATTAAGGAATCATATTGATGAAAGCTGAAGCGCTCTACCAGTCGTTCGCAAAATTCAACTCCGCGAACACTGTTTCCTAAAGCATCAAGGCGAGGAGACCAAATGCTTATCCCCATTAGATTTGGAATAACTAACATTAGGGCACCAGATACTCCACTTTTCGCCGGAAGGCCAATTTTAAATGCAAATTCTCCAGAGAAATCATACATCCCACAACTAAGCATTAGTGAAAGGCAATTCTGGACGGTTGAGGATTTAAAAATCACATTTCCTGTTAAAGGATTTGTACCAGCGTTTGCGAGTGTTGCCGCTGCTAATGAAACGTCATAAGTACAAGATTCTATCGAGCAACATTGAAAATAGAATTCTAATGTTTCAGTGAGATTTGTCTTTTCTGGAAAAGCATTTTTCTCCCTCATGAAATAGGCCAATGCAAAATTTCGATCTGCGGTTTGCCTTTCAGAGAGATATACGGCATTATTGAAACTAACCGACTTCTCACCGCATAAAGACTTCCACGTTTTGCTTACTTTATCAAAACGGTCTGCTATGTTATTAGACCTATCAATTAAAGAACAACTCATCATAGCCCCAGCATTAATCATAGGATTATGAGGAAGTCCTTTTGAGTTTAAAGTGAGCTCATTAAATGACTGACCGCTAGGCTCTCTCCCTACATGATTATGCACCGTGCTTGCCCCAAGTTCTTCTAGCGCAAGGCAATAATTTATGGGTTTGCATGAGGATTGAAGACAAAAATTGCTGGTAGAATCCCCCATTGAAAAGCGCTGCCCATCAACTGTGCAAATTGATAATGCAAAGTGATCGGGATTTACACGTGCGAGTTGTGGAATATAATCGGCAACTTTTCCTGAATTATTTTTAGCAGTTTCAGTGTAGATTGATTCAATCTCTTTGCAGAATTCTTTAAAATCGGGAATGACCAGGTTTTGTGTAAGTGATTTTTTGACCAGGGCATTTTGCCTTAGAATTTCATTGAATTTATCTTGGGAAATGCTTCCGGTTAAATTCTTCTCTCTTTCTACTGAACCTAAACTTTGCCTTAGCTCTTGAAGTCTGGGATCATCTGGCAAAATACCAGAGCTTTCCAGTTCTTGAAGAAACATATGGCTTTCCACTGACCTCTTTTTTCCAGGATCTAAAATCCTGAAAAGAGAATCTGCCATATTGTTTTCAATCTGCGGTATAGTGATCATTGCTAGTTCTTTTAATTTTAAAATGATATAAAAGGGCCATCGTTAGGATGACCCTTTTTGGCTAATTCCCCTATGAAACCAAAGTTTCTAATGGTACAGTGCTAATTATCTTTGCAGTAACCAAATAAGGACAGGCATTTGATGCTGGTCGTCTATCCTCCAAATAACCTATCCAGTTATTTTCTACTGTAGAAATTGGAATTCGTATAGATGCTCCTCGATCACTTATTCCGTACGAGAAACGATCTATGGCCTGGGTCTCATGAAGACCTGTGAGGCGCTCATGATTCATAGAGCCGTAATTGTCTATGTGATCTCCATGATTTTGCTCAAGCGCTTTAAGAATTTTTAGGAAATATTCTTTTCCTCCTAAACAGCGCATAATTTCATTCGAAAAATTAGTATGCATACCACTACCATTCCAGTCTCCCTTTACCGGTTTAGGGTGAAGTTCAATCTTCACACCATATCTTTCCGCTACCCTAAGCAGTAGGTATCGTGCCACCCATAAATCATCAGCCGCCTCTTTTGCTCCCATGCCCAATAGTTGAAATTCCCATTGGCCCACCATTACCTCGGCATTTATTCCAGTTATCCTAATTCCACAGGATAAACAAAGATTCAAATGTTCTTCAACCAAGTCTCTGGCAACAACATTCTCATCACCAATTCCGCAATAGTATTGCCCTTGAGGCGCAGGGTAACCCTCTTTAGGAAAACCTAGGGGCAGTCCATTTCGCATGATGACATACTCTTGCTCAAACCCGAACCAGTATTCCTCGATATCATCATACTTGGATCTATTGTTGCTTGGATGGGGAGTTTCGTCCGCATTGAGGACCTCGCACATCACAAGTATCCCATTGCTACGTTCTGCATCTTTATAAACTTTTACCGGTTTTAAAATACAGTCTGAAGAATTGCCTGTTGCTTGTTTGGTAGAGCTCCCATCAAATGACCAGAGTGGTAAATTATTCAAAGAAGGAACTTCATCAAGTTCTATTACTTTTGTTTTACTTCTTAGATTGGCTTCTGGTTGGTAGCCATCTAACCAGATGTATTCACATTTATAAGTTTTCATATTTAAGTTTATTTTGAATTTTTTTCGCTTATGACTAATTCATTATGCGATATCTTCTTTTTAAATTCCACATTTGTTTAATACTTTGATTTGTTTTTCTTGTGATTGTAAATCGGTTTAATGATTTCATAATTATTCGTTTTTTGATTTGATTTTATTTTGTTTCTGTTACCCAATAGTCACTATGTTCTGGACGTGTGTTTTTAGCAGCAGGACCTTTTAATTCTTGACGTTTTTTTAATACAGCCACATAGGTTTCACACTCATCCTTCCACTGTTTCTTATTCTTTGCAGCTGGTCCTTGAAGTGGATCATGATCATGCTTTTTAAACATAATAACTGTCGTTTTTTTAGCTTCCTGCCAAGGTTTACGGTTTTTAGCTTTAGGTCCAAAATCTTCTGATTGTTGTGCGTTACAGAAGCAAGTCATACATAGAATAAGACCTAAGACGATTAAATTGTACTTTGTCATTTTTTTAATTTTTACTTTTATTATCGATGACAAATGTATCGGGCGAAGAGACCTTTTAGCTAGCACAGAAACGGCAAATATGCAGACTTTTCCGACAACGTTGTAGTTAATATCCGACAGGATATAACATTTCCGACATTTATATATTAATTACTTAAATATCAAATATATAAGTCAATTAATTTTTGAATTTTTATACTGATGCTTGGCATAAAAAAAATAGATTATTTAAAAAGAAATGGCTCCAAAATAGGAGCCATTTCTTGTAAGATTTGTGATGTTTCAAAGCGATTCAAGTATCCATTATTGCTTAATAATTTTTCTTACTGTTTTATCATTCTCTTGCTGCAAAACAAGTAAGTATATACCAGCGGGTATTTCATTCAACTCTAAATGGAAATGCCTCCCTGCTTGATCTGGAACTATTTTTTGACCATTTAAATTAAATATGGATACTTTCCCTATCTTTTCAAGATTGACATTTAAAACATCCTTAAATGGGTTGGGATATACAGTTACAACCATCGCTTTATCTTCTACTCCTAAGCTGGTATCTAAAGTGACCGTAACCGTCCACTCTACAACTTCTTCTCTATTCTCTGAAGTAACTTTATAAATGACTGGATTTGTAAAGTTTACTATTTCGCCTGATTGAGGGTTACTTATAGCTCCCTGTGACAACGTAATTTCTGGTCTTAACGCAGATAAATTTGCCGAAGACTCCACAGTTATCTCTATGTTATGAGCTTCAACATCTATGGTCGCTGGTTCAATTTGCTCTTCTAATTCAAAAGAAAGGATATCAGTTTCAGTATTGGGTGCTACGGTAACAGTGACCGTCCAAGTTTGGTTGAGCACAATACTCACAGTGGTGACGTGAATTTCTACCGGGGAAGAAAAATCTAATTCCGTACCACTGCTGGGGGAAGCATTTGCAGAATCTGAGCCCAAAGTAAATGTAGGCGTAAGCGCGGTAACATTAGTACCTCGTTCTACCTCTACAGAAATGGTCGAGGCAATGGCATCAAAAATTGCAGGGCCGGTTTGCTCTGGGATTTCAAAGGTTACAATATCTGTTATATCACATGATTTTATACCATCAATTATTACCCACTTTTTAGTATTTATCAATATTTCCCTGGCATTTTCTGAATGGCAATAGTTAATATCTAATGCACCCAACTCTACATTTTCCTGAACATCCAATTGTGCCCAACCGATCAATGTATTGTCATAGGATTGCCTTGACATAGCAGAATTATCGAATATTTCTGCCATCGTAGTAACATTAGTCACATCCCAGTTGCCAAGGTCTTGGTCAAATTTTATAGCATCCTTAAACATGAAATTCATTGTGGTGACATTACTTACATCCCATGAGCCAATATCTTGATTGAATGCTTGTGCTTCACTAAACATTGCGAGCATATCTGTCACATTACTTACATCCCAACCGCTTAAATCGTGATTGAATACCTGTGTGTCGCTGAACATTCTTCCCATTCTAATTACAGAACTTACATCCCAACTACTTATATCACTGTTAAACCTAGACGCAGTCGAAAACATATCTCGCATATCTCTTACAGAACTTACATCCCAGTCACTAATGTCCTGATTGAATGCAGTCGTACCATTAAAGGTCAAGAACATCGAAGTAACCGAACTTACATCCCATTCACTTATATCCCCATTGAATGCAGCAGCAAACCTAAATAGTGATTCCATACTGAGTACATTTGAAACTTGCCAATCGCTAATGTTTCCATTGAAGGAAGTACATCCACTAAACATGTTTCTCATATTAGTTACTTGACTTACATCCCAGTGATTTAGATCTTCGTTAAAATTGACTGCATCCCGAAACATATCTATTGTACTACGCACATTACTTAAATTAGGTGCATCTGTAGCCGAAAAACCTACTCCTGGCCATTCCCTAAAACTATTCTGCATACTTTGCCATTCATTGTTTCCCCATTGCAGGACATCTAAAAGCTGATTGATGTCATTTACTTCAAATTTTGGAAATGTTCCATCAATTTCTAATCTATAAGTACCTGGATTTTCAAAGGTAGTGGCGAAATCACCTTCATCACTTGAGTGTAGACCCTCCTCAATAATATTGTCCTGGTCATCTTTCCATGTATATTCAAATAAGTAGTCAAAACCTGCATTTATTTTAAGGGTATGTGATAAATCTTCTGCATCAATCTCCCAAGTGGTAATAAATATATTTGGTGAAACATCTACCAACACTTCTTTTACCGTTGCGGTCCACTCTTGAAAAGCCTCACCAACATCCGCAAAAAGTGTAATAATTACTGGGTTCGTGAAATCTATGATTTCTTCACTTGAGGGAGAACTTGCTCCTGTTTCAGGTGATAAAGTAAAAGTGGGAACTAATAGGGTTAAATCTGTTCCGGCAGGAACATTTATAGAAATGGTATGAGTCTCAACATCAATTATCGCAGGTTCAAGTTGCTCTGCCAACTCAAAGGTCAATATATCTAATGCTCCGCACAATAATCCATCATCGTTTATATTCCATTTTTTCTCATTTATCAAAAAGTTTCTGGCATCTTCAGAAACGCAAAAGTTAACTCCCTGTGCACCTAAGGTTACATTTTCCAAGACTTCTACCGTTGACCAGCCCAGTAGGGTGTTATCATAGTTTTCAGTTG
>CAXBEL010000151.1:0-11028 GCA_963974735.1 uncultured Flavobacteriaceae bacterium
CATAGATTTCGCTACTCCCAAAAATATATCCGTATTCCTTAGCGTGTGAAATAACCTTTTTAAAATGATCCTCCTGCTGTGCCATTAAGTATTTGCTTTATCTAAATTGATTGGTTTTCTATCTACTTTTTAAGAAGCTGTAAAAGTAAAAAAACCTACGCAATGGGCACTTTTTAAAACCTATTTTTAATTAAGGGTCAATACAGCTGTACTTAACAAACGGTCCTCCTCAAAAATATTTAATTTATATAGCCCTTCTACAAAGTCGTCACCATAAGGATCTACAAGGAGACAGTTCTTTGATTCTTGATTTTTATAATCCATTTGATCCAACTCGCTATAGGTAAGATTATTTTCTCCAAAGTCTAAGGTTACTCGATCCCCTATTACATTGTTAAGCGGATCTATAATCTGAATATAAAGTTTATGCATCCCGTTTCTCGCTAAAGGATTTGCGTTTACCGTATAACAAACCTCTATTTTATCAATACGCTTTGCCCGATCATTATTGAGCAATTTGCCGCTCCTTCTTAAAATAACGCCATTGGGTATAAAATTGCTAACCGTAATTTCAGAGCCCTTCTTAATCTCTTCCAACAGTTCTGTATTTTGTCTTTGTAGCGAATCCCGTTGCTCCAACGTTGCGCCAAAAGCTTCTTCTGTGCTTGTGTTTTGAGCAATCAGATTTTTATTTGCAATGCTTAAACTGTCGGCTTTTTTGAGAAGAAAATCCCGTTGATTGCGCAATTCCCGAATTTCCATACGGTAGTTTTGTAATACTGCTTGGGTTATTTTTGATGTCTTTAAAGTGTCTAACAGCCCTTGTATTCTGTTTTTTGCGGTTTTAAGCTCGGTAGATAATAAGTCACTGTTTTTACTTTGTTCATTGTATTTGTCGAGTATCTCCTTCAACTCCCCCTCAATAAGCTCTTTTTCATCAATTAAAGCAATCTCATTGTCCTTTACTTCATTATAAAATTTAATGGTATAAATTCCCAATCCAAGAAGTAAAAAAGTAAGAATTGCAGTTAATGTTTTTAAAGCATTATTATTGCTAGCTGACCCCATAATGGCGTTTTCAGTTTTCTTTTGATTAATTTGGTTTAAAATAGCGATTTTTAGGTAAACAATGGTGCGTGCTTTATTTAATCTGTTCTATCCAAAAAGCTGTAAAGCTTGTGATGACCCATTGGTATATGGCGAGGATATGATCTGTGCAGATTGCAGACATTATTTACCAGTTACTCACTTGCACTACGGAACGCAGATACCCATTCAAAAATTGCTTTACGGGCGTGTAGAAATACATCTGGGCACATCTTTGTTTTATTTTGACAAAAAAAGCAGGGTGCAACAGCTAATTCATAATCTTAAATATCGGGGACACGAAAAAATAAGTAGTTTTTTAGGCAAATGGCTGGGAAGTGAACTCTCAGAAATTGATGCTTATGAAAAGATAGATTGCGTTGTTCCTGTCCCGCTGCATAAAACTCGACGAAGGGAAAGAGGTTATAATCAAGTGGCAGGTTTTGGTAAAGCAATTGCCGTTGCTTTAGATATACCTTATGTAGATGATGTTTTATATAGAACTAAATCCACTAAAACTCAGGTATTTCTATCCAGAAAGTTGAGGAGTGCAGATGTAATTGATTCTTTTGATATTAAGGAAGAAAAAATACTAAAAGGAAAACACATACTCCTCGTGGATGACCTTATTACCACTGGGGGAACGATAGAAGGTTGTGCCCTTGCGCTTCAAAAAATTCCCGGTTGTAAAATCAGTGTGGCGGTAATGGCAATAGCCCACTGAGAATTTTCGTTTCAAAAAAAAATAATCGTTACTTTGCCCTGCTATGCTAAAAAAAGTTTTACAGCTATTTCTTACCGCCTGCCTTTTACTTCTCGTTGTAAATTGCGCAAAGCGCGGCGCTCCTACTGGTGGTCCAGAAGATGAAGATCCTCCGGTATTTGTTAAGGCAGAACCACCTAATTATTCAACTAATTTTGAAGGTGATGAAATACGTATTTATTTTGATGAATATATAAAATTAAAAGAGCTCCAAAAGCAGCTTATTATATCCCCTCCTATGAATCCGGCGCCATTGATCACACCTTTGGGAAACGCCTCAAAATACATCACAATAGAGATTATAGATACACTCGCCCCCAATACGACCTACGTTTTTAATTTTGGCAGAAGTGTGGTTGATAATAATGAGGAAAACCCGTATTCATACTTTAAGTATGTAATGTCCACAGGTGATTTTATTGACTCACTTTCGGTAAAAGGAACTATTGTAGATGCGTTATTGAAAGAGCCGGATGAATTTGTCACTGTTATGCTTTATGAAGTGGATAGTACTTACAGTGATTCTGCAATATTTAAAAGTACTCCCAGGTATGTGACAAATACTTTAGACAGTACAACAACATTTGAATTAAGTAATCTTAGAGAAGGACGTTATCAATTAGCTGCCTTAAAAGATGAAGACAACAATTTTACTTTTCAACCGGCAAAAGATAAAGTTGCTTTCTTAGATCATTTTATAAATGTTCCTACCGATTCTTCGTACACCCTCACCTTATTTAAAGAAGAACCAGCACCTACGGTTGAAAGACCCAGGTTTGCTGCTGCTCAAAGAATCAGTTTTCCATATAAAGGAAATGTGGATAGCGTTAATATAGAATTACTTGGCAAACCTGCGGGTTATAGATCTTTAATTTCAACTAAAAAAGGGGTCGATACCCTACGTTACTGGTATTCTCCTCAAATTGAAGCGGACTCGCTAATTTTTGAGGTGAGAAATTTACAATCTACTGATACACTTATTGTGAGAAAAAGGAAACTTAAGCAGGATTCTTTATTCTTTAATGCAATAACACGTGGGACTTTAAAATTAAGGGATACTTTTAAATTAGAATCCAGCATTCCCGTTGTTGCGATAGACACAACTCTTATTAACGTAAAGAAATCTGATTCTATAGATATTGACTTCACTACCCAGTTATCACCACGGCTTTCACAGATCACAGTGGGTTTTGAAACTGAAGAAAACCAAAGTTATAGCGTAGAATTTCTACCGAATGCCTTAACTGATTTCTACGGAGCAGTAAATGACTCATTAAGTTTTAGGCTGGCCACTAAAGAATACAGTGATTATGGCGAAATGGAACTCACCTTACAAGGTGCAGATCAATACCCTTATATAATTCAAATAGTTACCGAACAAGGTGATGTTCTTTATGAACAATATGGAACTGAAGGGCAATCTGTCTTTAAATTTGATGTGCTCGAACCGGGACAATATTATGTAAGGCTAATTGTGGATAAAAATGAAAATGGCGTTTACGATACCGGTAATTTTCTCGAAAAGCGACAGCCAGAAGAAATTATTTATTACCCAAAATTACTGGATATCAGGTCTGGTTGGCTACCAAAAGAAACTTTTATTTTGGATCAACCTCAGCCGGAATTAGAAGTTCAAACTGATCCCGATCCGCTAGAAAATTAAGCTTGCTCCTAAAAGTGGTTAAATGCTCTTTTGAAAGCGTGGCTGTAATGACAGTTTCTTTTTCCCCTGCAAAAGTTAAAGTTTCACCTAGAGAATCATAAATACCACTATGCCCATTATGGTCATAACCATTACCATCTAAACCTATTCGGTTCACACCTATACAATAAGCCATGTTTTCTATTGCACGCGCCTTTAATAATGTATCCCAGGCAAAAATTCTGATTTTTGGCCAATTTGCCACATAGATGAGGGCATCATATTCAGAAGTATTTCTAGAGAAAACTGGAAAGCGAAGATCATAACAGACCTGAAGGCATAATTTCCATCCTTTAAAGTTCACTATTACAGCTTCCTTCCCAGAGCTGTAAACCTTATGTTCTCCAGCTAACGTAAAGCGATGTCTTTTATCATAATGAGTAACTTTACCTTCTGGAGTAACAAAATAAAACCGGTTGTAATAATTCCCTTTTACATTAACCATCAAACTTCCGGCGATTGCAGCGCTAGAATTTCTGGCTTCCTTTTTCATCCACGATAGGGTATCCCCCGGTTCAATCTCAGCAAGATCCTGCGGACTCATACTAAACCCAGTAGAGAACATTTCTGGCAGAACTATAATATCAATATCCTGCTCCAAATCTTTTATTTTATCGCTAAAATAGTTGCGGTTTTGTATTGGGTTTTCCCAAGCTAAATGACCTTGGACCCCTGCTATTTTTAGTTTTTCCTGCATAAATTAAAGATACAAAAATCTCTATTTTAAAAAATAAGAGCATTAAAAAACCCCTTGCAAAAGCAAGGGGCTACGGAATCTAAATATAAGTATATATTTTAGTCGTGTAGAACGCGAACCTGCGCAGCTACCATACCTTTTCTTCCTTCTTCTTCAATGTATTCAACCTGGTCTCCTTCTTCTAACACTTCACCGTTTAAACCAGTAGCGTGTACAAAGATGTCTTTACCTGTGTCATCATTGGTAATGAATCCGTATCCTTTTGATTCATTGAAAAATTTAACTGTACCTTTCATTATAAAATTGTAAAAAATTAATATTAGTGCAAATCTACGTGATTTAATGAAACAAAGGTTAGGAAAATGTAAATTAATTTTTAAAAGTTACTGATTTTCAGATTTTTTGCCTTCAGAGAAGTCCCTCATTTTCTTGATGTTGTCGTGATTCAACATGTAATCCTGAACCTTTCTATTCTTCCAGCGGTGATATAAAAACATGGGCATTAAAATAAATACACCAATAAGAATTGAGAGACCAATTAGCCGATCTCCGGTTACAATATCGTCAACACCCCTAAAATAAAAACCAACACCCATCATGATAACAAGTGCAAAAAATAATATGATAATTGCTGTGCGCATAGGTTAAAGTTTGTGTTATACTTATTTTCTGGAAAAGCTAAGAAGCATTCTTCGATATGCTGTCAATAATTTAGATTTAGATATAAACCCGTGATATTTCCCATTTTTTATAACTGGTAAATTCCAGGCGCCACTTTCCTGAAATTTTTGCATTACGGCTTTTGCAGAGTCTGTATCCAAATAAATATACTCTGGAGCAGCATGCATTAAATCCCCAATCAATGTTTTGTCATAAAGGGTTGCATCAAACATAATTTCCCGAATATCATCAAGCGTGATCACACCCACCAGCTCTTCCTCATCATTTACTACGGGAAACAGGTTTCTGCTCGATTTTGCAACCGCATTTTTAACCATTTCCCCTAATGTCATTTCAGGTTTAACAGACACAAAGCTTGTTTCAATTACACTTTCAACATTCAACAAGGTTAAGACTGCCTGATCTTTATCGTGGGTGATTAGTTCGCCGCGCAATCCCAATTCCATAGCATAAACAGAATGCGGTAAAAAATAACGGTTTATACCGTATGACATAGCAGCTGCTATCATTAGCGGAATAAAAAGTCCATAACCCCCTGTTATTTCAGCAATGAGGAAAATTGCAGTTAAAGGTGCGTGTAATACTCCTGCCAATAATCCGGTCATTCCCACTAAGGTAAAATTACTTTCTGAAACGTGAACATTCGATATCCCCAAATTATTAATGGCTTTGGCGGCACAGTTTCCCATTGCGCTTCCCATAAATAAGACAGATGCAAAAATTCCCCCAACACCTCCTCCCACAAAGGTGATGGATGTAGCAATAACTTTAAATAAAACAAGTCCTGCCAGAAGAGCTATAACGACCCAAATGTTTTCCAGATAATCGCTAAAATAGGTCTCTCCCAATGCCTCTATGTCGTTGCCAAGCATTAAATCATTAATCATGTCGAAACCTTCTCCATAAAGTGGCGGTATGAGAAATACCAAAACCCCTAAAGACACACCCGAAAAAAGTAATCTTTTAACCGGGGATTTCCAATTTTGAAAATATCCCGTAATCCCGAAATAGACTTTGCTAAAATAAACAGAAACCAAACCAGCTATTACACCTAAAAGCAAGTAATATGGAAAATCACTTATGACAAAAGCATCCTTTAACGTAAATGGTAATAATGTATCTGAACCAAAGAAAAAATAAGAGGTGAGTATCGCAGAAATGGAAGCCAATAGTAATGGCAATAATGAAAGCAGTGTAAGATCCAAACTAAACACCTCAACGGCAAAAATTATAGCAGCAATAGGAGCCTTAAAAATACTTGACATAGCTCCGGCAGCTGCACAACCTATAAGCAAGGTTCGTGTCGCTTGATTCATATGAAAAATGCGGGCCAGATTAGATCCTAAAGCAGCCCCGGTAACAACAGTAGGACTTTCCAGACCTACAGAGCCTCCAAAACCCACAGTTATTGGCGCGGTTATCAAGGAAGCAAACATTTGATAACGGCTCATGATGCCTTTTTTCTTAGATATTGCCCGTAATGTAGTGGGTATCCCGTGGCTTACTGATGCCTGCACGATATATCTTACGATGAGAACAGTCAAAATAAGCCCAACTGTAGGAAACAAAAAGTAGTACCAGTATCTGTAATGGCCTACTACCTTTCCCTCTAAAAAACCTTGAATAATAAATGTGAAGTTCTTTATAAGCACAGCACCAAGACCTGCTGTAAAACCTATTAAAATGCTAAGTATATAAATAAAATTAGCATTCGAGATATTTTTATATCTCCAGATATGAAAACGACGCAAGAAAGGTTTCTTACCGGCCATATGCCCTTTAAATTTGAGCCGCAAAAGTACTAGGTTATTCAGACAATATCCAAGTCTTTTGCTACGAACTTACTCAGAAGAACCAATATTAAAAAAAGAACCCTCCAATTGGAGGGTTCTTTTTATTATAGTTTAACTAATATGCTGATTAGCAATATTCGTTAAACGCATCTATAAGATTTTCAGCAATCAATTCTGCAGGACGGCCTTCAATGTGATGGCGTTCTAGCATATGAACCAATTCTCCATTTTTAAACACCGCCATAGAAGGTGATGATGGAGGAAAAGGAACCATAAAACTACGTGCAAGATCAGTCGCTTCGCGATCTACACCGGCAAATACAGTAAATAAATTATCTGGAGTTTTAGCATTTTGAAGAGCCATACGTGCTCCCGGACGTGCATTAGCCGCTGCACAACCACATACAGAATTGACTACAACAAGTGTAGTTCCTTCTTTTTCCATAGCTGCATTCACATCTTCTGTAGTATGTAATTCTGTGAAGCCTACTGAGGTAAGATCTTCACGCATTGGTTTAACAAGTTCTGCTGGATACATAATTTCAAATTTTTATTTCAAGTTACAAAGATACATATTATTAGTCGCCAAAAAGAGTGCTTCCATACATCAAATCTATAGGTACATTGTATGTGATTATACCCAAAGCTTACTACTATTTAAATAATTAGAGATTAGACTTCAAAGAAGGGTTTATATTCTCCAATTATCCTGTTGTTTTAAAGAAAGCAACATTTATAATCAAATTATATCTTACTTCATTCAAACACTTTATTTTTGCACCTGCTGTGTTTTTATAATTGCAGCAATTAGGATACTTAGAATAAACAAATCTGAATATGATAAAATGGCTTGGTGCCATATTGGGATTTTCTTTTAGAGGTTTCTTTGGAGCCGTAGTAGGATATCTCATAGGATCTTTAATAGACAGCCTGGTAGGAAGTAAAGGCAGCAGTAACTTTAAAACTGTTTTTAATCAACAGGGAGAAACGGTTTCGCCAGGAGATTTTGAACTTAACCTGCTCTCTCTTTGCTCTATTGTTATTAAAGCAGATGGAACTGTAAGCCAGCGTGAGTTGGATTATGTACGCCAATATTTTGTGCAGGCATATGGTAAAGAACGTGCAAATGCCACCTTCCGCACCTTTAATGATGTTATTAAAAACAGAGAGGTAGATGCCTCTAGAATATGTACCTATCTTGTACAAAGAACACGCTATGAAGTGCGTCTGCAGATTTTGCATTTCTTGTTTAGTATAGCACAGGCTGATGGTGTCGTTTCAGAACCTGAGGTGAATCAAATTGCACAGATTGCCGGATATCTCAGATTAACCAGAAGTGATTTTGAAAGCATTAAAGCTATGTTTTTCAAAAATGCAGGAAGCGCTTATAAAATTCTGGAAATAGAAAAAACGGCTACAGATGCAGAGGTAAAAAAAGCCTACAGAGATATGGCTAAGAAATACCACCCTGACAAATTACAGCATATGGACGAGGCTTATAGACAAGGTGCCGAAGAAAAATTTAAAAACGTTCAGGATGCTTACGAGACGATTCAGAAAGAACGTGGAATGTAGCGGTTAGGATTTTCATTTAAAATCTTCTTCTAAAATCGCATATTCAAAATTATCTGACCATCCCTTTTTTAAAGGCAGCACTTTTCTTTTACGACCTTCCCTTGTCATTCCTACTTTTTCCAATACTTTTATTGAAGCAAAGTTCTCTACTGCGCATCCCGCTTCGATTCTATGCATTCCTAAATTATTAAACGCAAAATGCAAAAGCCCCATTAAAGCTTCTGTAGCATATCCTTTGTTCCAAAAATTAGGATGAATTTTATACCAAACCTCCCCTTTCTTATACTTTGCCCTTCCCAGATTTAAAGCCATAAGTCCAATAAAGAGATTTTCTTTATATATGGAAAGTATGTAGTGCTTTTTAGGATTGGCTTTGTTCTGCTCAATCCATGTATTCAGTATCTGCTCGGTTTCTTGTAGATTGAGCGGAATCCCCAAAGTGTTATATCTATCTGTTTCAGGAAATACATGTAATTCATGAATTGCCCGGAGATCATAAACCTCCACAGGGCTAAGCGAAAGTCTTTCTGTAACAAATAGATGCTCTTGTTTAATCATTTTATCCCTTTAATAAAAAAAGCCTTGACAAATTCCTTTTTCGGTAACGACCAGATCAATTTTAAATCTTCTGCGATAGTACTCTCTGCATCTAGAAATCTAAATATTAGGTCTATTTTATTATTTTGGAACATTGCTGCAAAAAGCCCCGAACCCAAATCATTTCTTCTGTAAAGTACATCCAGAAACAATTTGTCATACCACCGAAACCGATCATTTAGCTTAAATTTACTTAAATCAGTTTCTGCTTTTAGAAACTCTATAAGTTTTTGACTTAGTTTATCTGAATAATTAAAGGTGAAACCAGTACTTCCGCGTGTCCAGCCGCCTGCTGTGCCTATATGCATAATGTTTTTGGTGTTGTGGCGCTCAAAGGGATAATCTGTCATTGGGATACATCCTTTTTCGGTTTGAACAATACTGTATTTTTCAATACCTGACTCCGCTAGATAATCCTTTATGGCCGCTTCGTATTCTTCATCATTAAGCAAGTGTTCGGAGAACAAGGTATATTCCACAAGAGCTTCATTTGGTGATGTAGGAAGAACATACATAAAACGGGTATTGCCACGTTGAGGGATTGAAAAATCCATAAAAGTTGCAGCTTCTGCATTAAAAACCGGTTGTTCTGTTTTTATAAACCAACCTATAAAATGCTGTTGTAAAACTTGTGAATGCTTTTGTTTTTTTAACCGCTCCTTTGGAAGAATGCTTGTAAATACCTTTTTTGCTCGATATTCTCCAGCATCGGTCAGTAGTGCTACTCCTTTATCAGTTTCGTTAAATTGTATTACCCGTTCGGTTTTAAAAGTAATATTCGTGGCGCTGGATAATTTCTCAAAACAATATGCATAAAAATCCTTGCCTTCTATTTTATTGTATGCGTATGGTGCCAATTCAATCTTCTCTGAAAATTTATTGCTCTTAAAAATTATGTGAGACCACTTTTTAGAAACTAATGTGTCCCAATATCCCAATCCCGTTTTCCAAAAGCACCAAGTCCTGTCATTTTTATTCTTTTTACTACTATCGAGTATTAATATTTTTTTAGAGTTAAAATAATCATCATCTGCTAAACGGCAGGCAAGCATAAGGCCAGAGAGTCCAGCTCCTAAAATAATATAATCGTACTCTTGCTGTGTTTGCATATCTAGCTAAAACTAGTTTTTATCTACTAGCTTCACAAACACGTTGTCTGCAAATTTTTTAGTAACGGTTTCAGTCCCTTTACCAAATTGAATTTTTATCGACCCATCAAATTCCCGATGTTCGAGAAGTTTTATCGTACTGCTCAAGGCCAATCCTATCTGAGAAACATATTTTAGAAATCCTACAGATCCATCGTTTACAGAAACCAATTGGCAAACATCTCCAGCACTTAATGATGAAAGCATAATTTTTGGTTCGGAGCGATAGCGACCAGCAGCATCAGGAATGATTTCCCCGTGAGGATCTTTTTTAGGAAAATCCATAAAGCGATCCAACTCGGCGATGAGCTTTTCAGATTTAATATGTTCTAATTGTTCTGCGACATCGTGAACCTCATCCCAAGAAAAATTAAGGTATTTGCTCAAAAACGTTTCCCATAAGCGGTGCTTTCTAATAAGCCATACCGCAATATCAGCCCCTAGATCTGTCAATTCCAGTTTCCCATACCGTTCACTCATTAAAAGCTCTTTCTTTTTGAGCTTCTTAACCATATTATTTACTGAAGCAGGAGAAAGTTCCAAATATTCAGCTAATTGATTGTTGCCAATTTTATCGTTTTCTGCTGCATGAGTCAAGCTAAAGAGCGCTTTTAAATAGTCTTCTTCGCTCTTTGTTAAATTAACTGAATAAAATTTGTTAGTCATCCCTAACTTATTTAGTTTTGTTATTCAAAAATACAAAGATTGGCAACAAGATGAAGCAATATTTATTTATAATTTTACCCTTATTGACCAATTATTTGTACGCACAGGAATACAGCTATCCTGAAGAACTTATTACAGACCGGCCAGATGCTACAGAGTCTCCTAGTGTTATGTCTAAAGGTTTTTTGCAAATTGAGACAGGCTCCTTTTATGAAGAATTTGATTATGGAGACGTAAAAGAAAAAGCTTTTACTTTCAATACCACTTTACTTCGGTATGGCTTGTTAGAAAATCTGGAATTAAGATTGGGGGGGGGTTTT
>CAXBEL010000152.1:0-11006 GCA_963974735.1 uncultured Flavobacteriaceae bacterium
GCATCTATATCGCAAGGTTTAGTATTATATACATCTTTATAATAATCTAGACCTTGAGCCAATAGCCCTGTATCTTTTACAGATTCAAAAGATCCACAGGAAATAAAAATGCTAAAGGCTATAAAATATAGTAACCTTAAAAATTTCATACTCCACTAGTTTTTAAATGATTGACCTAAAGTTAGTTAATTAAAATTCATACACAACATCAGGATTTATTTGGCTTTAACATTTTTAAAATAGAAATTAATCAAACTCCATTTTTAAATTTTTATAGAAAAATACTTTAAAAAATTGTATTATTCACAATAATTTGCTGTTAATAGGGCTAATTTTATGAATAATACAAGTATAATATCTCATGATTGACAATTCTAGAATTAATATATTTGAAATGGAAGCTTATCGCAATCAGCCAGTTCCGTGTCACGATAGACACTATTTTAAGATATGTATACTTAAACCTGAGAGCAATCTGCATTATGCCAATAAAACTGTCCGCATAAATCAGACGGCATTAATATTTACCAATCCTCTTATTCCTTATGTATGGGAACCTATTTCACCCTTACAGCTGGGTTATTTTTGCAGGTTTACTGAAGATTTTTTAGATTCAAATGCTAAACTACAAGATTCACCTTTATATAAGATTGGAGCTAATACTGTATACCATTTAAATGAATCAAAAGCAGCACGTATCGAAGATTTTTTTATTCAGATGAAAAAAGAATTAGAAACTAATTATACTCAAAAGGAAGCTTTAGTCAGAAATTATATTAATCTGATTATGCACGAGGCGCATAAGATGAATCCCACTACTGAGCAATCTATAAGTAAAAATGCATCTACCAGAATTACTAATTTATTTATTGAATTGTTAAATAGACAATTCCCCATTTTAAAGCCTAACGCTGTATTGAGATTAAAAACACCAAAGGAGTTTTCAAAATATTTATCTGTTCACGTTAATCATTTAAATGACTCTGTTAAAAAAGTTACTGGTAAATCAACTTCTCATCATATTACTGAAAAAATAACTATAGAAGCTAAGAGAATGCTGGAAAACACAAATTGGAATGTTTCTGAAATTGCTTTCTCATTAGGCTTTAAATATCCCAACAACTTTAGTAAATTTTTTAAAACGCAAACTGGGAAATCCCCCTTAGCCTATAGGAAATAATTCTTTGAAATTTATAGGTCTCTATTTGAATTAAATACTTTTCAACATTCAGATTGAGGTAATTTTACCCATAATTAATTCTTAAGATTATGGAGAGTCAGATAAGTATAATTTTAAAAGGAAAGTCTAAAACAGAATTAATCAATCTTTTTGGAAATCCAGATGAAGGAGAGTCCACAGATATATGGTCTTATAATTTTGGCTCATCAACAACCACAATAGGTTTGAAATTTTACAGTATGAAAGTTGTTTTTGAAAACGACAAGGTTTCAGAAATAGAAAATCACAACTGGTTAATTCAAGAAAATGCTCCTTCTATAAATAATTAATTATTCTTCTTATCTTTTATATTATAGCTGAATAATTTGCTTCTAATTTTTATTTCGCGATTTTAAATGAAACTTTTAGGGTCCCCTACCTACCTATTTTTTAAATCACGCCATAAAAAAGTAATATTTCGCAGACATACATTCCCTTTCGCTCTTATACTACAAAAACATAATTTTGTAAATAATATTTAATGAGCTGATAAGACTTAAAAGAACCAATTCAAAGGATGCAGATTTCATCCAGCTTGTACAAAGTCTGGATCTGGATTTAGCAAAACGGGATGGCGAAGAACATTCTTTTTACTCTCAATATAATACGTTGAACAAAATCAAATATGCGATTGTAGCATATGAAAACAACGTAGCTTTAGGTTGTGGAGCGATAAAAGAAGTTGATAACTCCACAATGGAAGTTAAAAGAATGTATAGTATTCCGGAAAGCCGAGGAAAAGGAGTTGCTACTCAAATTCCCATTGAACTGGAGAGTTGGGCTAAGGAGCTTTTCTATACAAGATGCATATTAGAAACTGGTAAAAGACAGCCTGAAGCTATTAATCTATATAAGAAAAATGGTTATAAGTTAATCCCAAATTATGGTCAGTACGCAGGTGTTGAGAATAGTCTTTGTTTTGAAAAAGTTTTAAACTGATTTTTTATGGAGAAAATCAGAAAATTTACCTTTTAAAAGATGTTTAATTTGTTTCCTTCCACAACAACATCTAGTTTTAGATATTTAAAAAAAATTCTTGAAAAGATTTAAATATTTCAAACTCCCACTTGTTCTGTTCGCTTTATCATTGATTAGCTGCCAACAAAAAAACACAGATGAACTAACCATTGCAACTGCAGCCAATATGCAGTTTGCAATGAAGGCACTCGTGAAAGAATTTACGCAAAAGACTAATATAGAATGTGAATTGGTTATTAGTTCTTCAGGTAAGCTTACTGCCCAAATTATAGAAGGAGCGCCTTACGATGTTTTTGTTGCAGCCAATATGAAATATCCTGAAGCAGTTTACAAAAAGGGATTTGCTGCAAATCCTCCTAAGGTTTATGCTCAAGGAAATCTAGTGTTATGGTCAACGAGTGATTCCGTTACTGTTTCCTTAAGCGCATTAACTGTTGCAAATATCAAACACATCGCTTTGGCAAATCCCAAAACTGCTCCTTACGGTGTAGCTGCCTTAGAAGTAATTAACCATAATCAGTTATTTGATTCTATAAAAGATAAGCTGGTTTATGGTGAAAGTATAGCCCAAACCAATCAATTTATTACCTCCCAATCTGCTCAGATAGGTTTTACCTCAATGTCCACAGTATTATCTCCTCAAATGATAAATAAAGGAAAATGGATAGAATTAGATAATTCAATTTATTCTCCCATAGAGCAAGGTGCTGTTATTATAAAACACAACGGAAAAGATGGTGCTAACGCACAAAATTTCTATAACTTTCTTTTTTCTAAAGAAGCGCAGAGAGTTTTAAAAGAATATGGATATTCGGTAAATGAATAGTTTTCAAGGCACCATTTATGATTTAAAAACCAGTGGAAATATTTCCATTGTTTCTGTTTTAATAGGCAAAGAAAACTATTTAAAAGCAGTTCTTATTGATACTATTGAAACTGCGCCGCATCTGCAAAAGAATCAAACTATAAAAGTCTTATTTAAGGAAACCGAAGTGGTAATAGGATTGGATCAAAATGCGAAAATAAGTCTCCAAAATAAAATTAAGGGCACCGTTTCAAGAACTGAAAAAGGGATTTTACTAAGCAGATTGATTATAAACACAGACATTGGAGAAGTTATTTCTGTTATAAGCACAGACGCTGTAGACCAACTTGCTCTAAAAGAAGGTTCTCTCGTTATTGTAATGGTAAAATTAAATGAAATAATATTATCGCAATAATGGATTGGGACCCCCTGTTATTAACTCTAAAATTAGCCATTGTAACTACTACAATTCTATTTGTAGTTGCTATGCCTATTGCTTTTTGGCTTGCAAACACAAAATCAAAACTTAAACCTATAATAGAAACCGTGGTAAGCATGCCATTGGTCCTCCCTCCCACTGTTTTGGGCTTTTATATGCTAGTTGCTTTTAGCCCTTCAAATGCTTTTGGCAGTTGGCTAAATGAATGGTTTGGTATAAAACTAATCTTTTCTTTTACCGGGCTTGTTCTGGCTTCTATAATTTATAGTCTGCCTTTTATGGTTCAGCCTATTCAAGCAGGTCTGGCTACGATTTCACATTCGCTTTCTGAAGCCTCTTACACAATGGGTAAATCCCGATTCAAAACCTTAGTAAAAGTTTTGCTTCCTAATATCAAACCTTCTCTACTCACTGGTTTAGTGCTGACGTTTGCACATACTGTAGGTGAATTTGGTGTGGTCTTAATGATAGGAGGCAATATGCCAGGAAAAACCAAAGTGGCTTCTATTGCTATTTACGACGAGGTGGAAGCCTTAAATTATAGTGCAGCAAATACCTATTCCATAATTTTATTTTCAGTCACTTTCATAATTCTTCTTTTAGTTTATCTTACGAATGGAGGTTATTTTAAATGGTTTGGCAAATGATAAAACTGGCTATTCAAAAAGAACTGAAATCTGAAGGTGGAAAAATGTCCTTAAACATTGATCTCAATATCAATAAAGGGCAATTTGCAACTTTATTTGGCGAGTCAGGGGCAGGTAAAACCTCTACCCTTCGTATGTTAAGCGGGTTGCTTAAACCAGATAAAGGCCTAATTACGGTTAATGGTAAGGAGTGGTTTGAATCTGCTAAAAATATTAATCTCAGGCCGCAACAGCGCAAAGTGGGATATGTTTTTCAAGATTATGCCTTATTTCCTAATATGACTGTAAGGGAAAATCTGGAATTTGCTCTTCAAAAAAAACAGGACAGGTATATTATTGATGAGTTGATAGAGTTTATAGAGCTTCAAGAGTTACAAAATAGAAAACCTTCAACTTTATCTGGTGGACAACAGCAGCGCGTGGCATTGGCACGAGCGCTTGTTCAAAAACCTGAGATTTTAATCTTAGATGAACCGCTTTCTGCTTTAGACCACGCAATGCGCATTAAATTGCAAGAGTACATCCTGAAGATTCATAAAAAATATAGACTTACGACACTCCTTGTTAGTCACGATATTGGAGAAATAGTAAAATTATCTGATCAGGTATTTGAATTGCAAGACGGCCAAATTATCAAACAGGGTAACGCTTCAGATTTTTTTGGATTAGATAAAACCAGTGCTAAATTTAGATTTACGGGAGAAATTTTAAGTATTAAGCAAGAAGAAGTCATTTATGTTATCGCAGTATTGATTGGTAACGATGTTGTAAAGATTGTTTCAGATCCTTCAGAAGCTATAAATCTTAAAATAGGCGACAAAGTGTTTGTCGCCTCAAAGGCTTTCAATCCTATTATTCAAAAGATTATATAATATTTTCATTAAATAAATTTATAAATACCTGACATATTGAATTTTACGATACGTACACATTCAATCTAACTAAAATTTTATAGAGTTAACGTTCCCTTTTATAATTGTAAATAATTAGTTGCTTATATTTAAATTAGTATATAAAACACATACTTTTAAATGACTAATTTTATGATACATCCTAAAACTGAACTTAAATTTATAAGCCCTGAGATAGGTCACGGGGTAATAGCCAAAGAATTTATTCCCGCAGGAACAATTACTTGGGTGCACGATAAATTAGATCGCGAATTTACCCCTGCCGAAGTGGAACACTTAGAACCACTTTATCAAAATATAATTGATATTTACTCTTATCGCAATAATAAAGGAAATCTCGTTTTATGCTGGGACAATGGTAGGTTTATAAACCATAGTTTTAAATCTAATTGCCTCTCTACTGCATATGATTTTGAAATCGCCATTCGGGATATTCAGCCGGGAGAAGAGCTTACAGATGATTATGGTTATCTCAATGTTACCAGTCCTTTTGAAGGAATAGACGAAGGGACAAAACGTAAGATTGTTTATCCTGACGATCTTTTAAATTATCATACTGTCTGGGATAAAGAGATTCTAAAGGTTTTTCCGCTTATTTCAAAAGTAGACCAACCGTTAAGAAACTTAATCACTGCTGATGTGTGGCAAGAAATTTTAGATATTTCAAAAGGAAAGAAGGAGATGGAATCCATCTTAAACAATCACTATTTTGAAATGAATAACCATCAACCAAAAAATATATAAGATTACTCAGTATTTATTTGCTCAAAAAATTATGCTAACTTAGAAAAATGCTTGAAGTAGAGTTAAAAGCTTTGGTTACAAACTTGGACGATCTTATCAAAAAGCTTCAAGTGTTTTCTTCTGAACCTTATGTGGAAATTAATTATGAAGATATTTATTTTGATCAAAACAATCAATTAAGCAAAAATGAAAAGGAATTAAGGTTAAGAAAAAAGTATTTTCCAAAAAAGAATGAATCAACATTTCTCTTAACTTACAAAGATCCTCCATTTGATTCCTTTAGTAGATCCAAACCTGAATTTGAAACAGAAATAGCGGACCTTGAAAATGGCATTGCTATTTTAGAAAAGTTGGGATATACAATTTCTACGGAGTATGAAAAGCATTGTAAATTATTTCAGGTAGATTATAAAAATCTCCATATAGAAGTTACTCTGGCAACAATTCCCAAATTAAATCAAACCTTTATTGAAGTAGAATCACAAACAAATCAATCTACTGATACAGAACAAATATTTAAAATTTTAAAAAATTTACTTCTGGACTTAGGAGTAAATAAAAATCAGTGGACGAATGAATATTATATTGAAGCGATTAAAAAACTAACTGATTAGAATCATCCTATACTCTGTGAATGCCATAATTATAACCATCTAATTAGAGATTCTACACTCTCTTCTCTAAGATACTTCAATCTTAAAATTATAATTTTTTTAAATCTTATCCGTATATTCGATACTCATTTATTTAAAATTATGAAAACTAAATAATTTTATAACATATAAAATAACATAACCACAATCGCATATTAAATCAATAGTATCAACTAAACCATTATGAGTACAAAATATTTATTCAAAGCTCTGGCCAAATTGAGTTTTATCCTACTTACTTCCGCAATACTTATTAATTGTAAATCTGAAACAAAAAAGTCTGATGAACAGGTAGAAGAGTCCACAGATGAAAATACTTCAGAAGATTTTGCTTTTGCATCTAATCCAGTGATGGTGCAGGAGCAAGAACATGAAACTTTAGAAATAGGGAGTAAAGCTCCAGATTTTAAGCTTCCGGGCACAGATGGGAAATTTCATACTTTATCAGATTATGACGACTTTAAAGTTCTGGCAATAATATTTACCTGCAACCACTGCCCTACTGCTCAGGCGTACGAAGAGCGAATTAAAGAAATCACAGAGGATTATAAATCTAAAAGTGTGCAAATAGTTGCCATTTCCCCTAACAGTCCATTGGGCTTATTATATGAGGAGTTGGGATATTCAGATTTGGGAGATACTTATGAAGATATGGTCATTCGAGCCAAAGAACACAATTTTAATTTCCCCTATTTGTATGATGGGGATGATCAAAAAGTGTCCTTAGAATATGGCCCGGCTGCAACACCTCATACGTATGTTTTTGATGAGGATAGGTTGTTGCAATATGTAGGAAGAATTGATGATTCTGAAAAACCTGGGACAGCCAATGGAGAAGATTTACGCAATGCAATTGATAAACTCCTTGCTGACGAGAAAATAGAAGATCCTGTTACCAAAACTTTTGGCTGTTCAACAAAATGGGGCTGGAAAACCGAAATGCGGGATAAGGTTGATGAAGAATGGTCTGAAAAAGATGTAGATCTTACTGAAAGCTCAATGGATGAGTTAAAAAATCTAATAAAAAATGATGGAGATAAACTTAGATTAATAAATGTGTGGGCAACCTGGTGTGGGCCTTGCCGTCTGGAATATCCAGAATTTATTGTTATACAACGTATGTTTGGAGATAGGGATTTTGAGTTTGTTTCAATTTCTGCAGATAAACTTTCTAAAAAAGATAAGGCTTTAGAGTTCCTCGAAAATGCAAATTCTGCTGTGGAAAATCACATCGCTACAAACGATGATAAATATGCATTAATTGAAGCGATAGACCCAGATTGGAATGGAGCTTTACCTTATACAATGCTAATAGAACCAGGCGGAAATGTAGTTTACAGCTATCAAGGTGAAATAGATTTTCAAAAGCTGAAGCGTACCATTGTAGAACATCCTATGATAGGAAGGGTTTATTAAAAAAATTAGCCAATTATTAAAACTAATTAATGCCTGAAGCTTCAGATCCCTATGTTTTATCCCCAGATAAGACTAAAGAACCGCCAACTACTTTTATAGGGAGATTAAAGTTTTTAGGACCTAGTTTTATACTTTCTGCATCCATTGTGGGTGCCGGTGAATTAATCGCTACCACAACTCTTGGTGCAAAGGCAGGGTTCATTACCTTTTGGATAATACTAATTAGCTGTGTTGTAAAAGTCGCTGTACAAATAGAATTTGGCAAACACACCATTCTCACAGGTGAGACGGCAATGCAGGCTTTTAATAAACTTCCTGGTCCTCAAATGGGCAAAGCTAAATGGACTATATGGACAGTTCTTGGCGTTATGATAATAAAATTGCTTCAGGTAGGCGGTATTGTAGGTGGAGTGGCAATAATTATTAACATAGCTTTTCCCAGTATAAATATTTCTCTTTTATGCTTTATTATAGCTATTCTAGTCGCTTTGATGGTTTACAGAGGTTATTATAAGTTTATAGAGAACTTCTCTCTATGGATGATTGGGTTATTTACAATATTTACATTTTCCTCCCTATACTTTCTAAATTTTACGCCCTATTTTATTTCCTTAGAAAACATCTGGAGTGGTTTGCAATTTGATCTTCCCAAAGAGGCTGTAGCAGTTGCTTTTGGAGCTTTTGGCATCACAGGCGTTGGTGGAGATGAAATCATACATTACAACTATTGGTGCTTAGAAAAAGGATATGCCTCTTACACAGGTAAGGGTGACAATTCCCCAGAATGGAGAAATAGGGCAAATGGCTGGATTAAAGTAATGTATTTAGACGCTGTTATAGCAATGTGCGTTTATACGCTGGTTACGGCTGCATTCTATTTGTTGGGTGCTGCAGTACTTCACGCACAAGGTGGAGTTCCAGAAGGGTATGCTATGGTAGAAACTTTATCCACAATGTATACCGAATCCTTAGGGCCAGAAGCTAAAAGTGCTTTTTTAATAGGCGCTTTAATAACACTATTTTCAACCTTGTTTGCGGCATTAGCTGCTTGGATCAGACAGGTGACAGACATATTTGGTCAAGTAGGATGGATAGACTTTAGTAATTTTGCAGTAAGAAAAAAGACCGTTGCCATATTGGCCTGGGTAATTCCTCTGCTTTGGGCGTTGGTATTTGTATTTATTAGATTGCCTGTACTTATGATAATTATTGGAGGTATCGTAAGTTCATTCCTATTATTTCTAGTAGTATTTGCCGCACTTCATTTTAGATATATTCGGTTAAATCCTCTATTTAAACCGGCTTTTTTTTATGATTTCATTTTTTGGATAAGCGTTTTAAGTATAATAGGAATCGGGGCACTGGGCATTTTCAAAATATTGAATTAATTAGAAACACCCTCTAAGTTGGCGTATTTAGCCTTTTTATTTCTTCCTATTTTTAGGTGTACCTTTGTAAAATCTTTCGACATTTAATAATTTTCCTATGCATTTTACTGAATTTGGTTTACATAAATCTATTTTAAACGCCATTGCTGAAAAAGATTACCATACACCTACGCCCATTCAAGAAAAAGCTATTCCCCTAATCATAGAGAAAAAGGATATCATTGCTTCTGCGCAAACGGGAACTGGTAAAACGGCAGCTTTTGCTTTACCTATTTTAAGTATGTTGCTTAAAAAGCAGGATTCTCCTAAGAGAGAAAAAAAAATAAAGGCTCTCATTATAAGTCCTACACGAGAGTTGGCGATTCAAATTCAAGATGATTTTAAAAAATATGGGAAGCATACAAATCTGCGTACAACTGTTGTTTATGGAGGTGCATCCATAGAACCTCAAATAGACGTTTTAAATAAAGGAGTTGATATTTTAATTGCAACTCCAGGGAGATTATTGGATTTGCATAAACAGGATATTATTAATCTAAGTTACATCGAAACCCTTGTTCTGGATGAAGCAGATTTAATGCTGGATATGGGATTTATTGATGAAGTTCGAAAAATTGAACGCCTCTGCCCAGCCGAAAAGCAAACGCTTTTATTTTCGGCTACAATGCCTCATAAAGTTGTGGATTTAGCTAAAACTATTTTAACTGATCCTATAAAAATAGCTGTTGCTCCTACTTCAGCGCCAGCAGAAAATGTAAATCAATGTTTATATTATGTCCCTAAACCAAAAAAAATAGAATTGTGCCTTCATCTTTTAAGGAACACTATTAAAGGCAATATTCTGATTTTTAGAAGGACAAAGTTTGGTGTGGATAAACTTGAAAAAACCTTACTCAAAAACAATTACAAAGCAGAAAGTTTTCACGGTGATAAAACACAAAGCGCCAGGCAGGAAGCATTAAATAAGTTTAAAAATAATTATATCAATATTTTAATAGCTACGGATGTCGCGGCTAGAGGGATCGATATTGAGAACCTGGATGCCGTAATTAATTTTGATATTCCTAATGTTCCAGAAACGTATGTACACAGGATTGGCAGAACAGGTAGAGCTGGTAATACAGGTGTTTCTTATTCATTTTGTTCTGCAGACGAGCGTAATTATATAAAGAACATAGAACAATTAATGAATGATGCAATTCCTGTTGAGGAAGATCATCCCTATCCTTTAGATCCTAAGGCAAAACCTCAAATACATAAGAAAAAGGGGAGTAAACATAAAAAAGGCAGAAAATCTGTAGGTTCTAAAAAGAACAAAAAAAGATGGTATTAAACACTTCTATTTGTTTTGGACTGAGGAATATTTTGCTAGCATTTTGAAAGATGCCATTTCTTCACCTAAATAGTGTACTTCAACATTTTTTTTCCCACTCTTAATTTTCAGCCCTTTACTGAACATGGAAATATCGGGATACTCTGTTGAGGAAGTTAAATTAGTTTCAAAAAGTATTTTCCAGTTAAACGAGTTTTGAAGTAATTTGTTTTCTTGGCAACATGTAATTAAGGCCAATATTTCTTGTTTATTCAGTGGTCTTTTTAAATTCTTTATTTTTTCTATTTGAAAAAGATCTGAATTATAGCTTCTATCTATAAAATGTCGGGATTTCCTATTTAGTTTCAGCAAACTTTGAAGTTTTTTGATACTGATTAAAGAGTTTCTCCTTCCTGTTTTTTTATTTACGGTATGATATACTAAAATACGTTTATTGGAAATTATTAAAAGTTTATCGCCATGGCCGTGCATAG
>CAXBEL010000153.1:0-11003 GCA_963974735.1 uncultured Flavobacteriaceae bacterium
ATTAAGAAAGAACGCTTGAAACTGCACGAAATCATAGAAGATGCCGTAACACATATAGAATTAATAGTAGAAGATCGTCAGGGCTATATACAGACACATTTTGGTGCTTTAAAGTCCTCAATTCTGGCTAATGAGTCTCATTTTACTAATGTGATAGTAAACATATTAGATAATGCTGTGAAATATTCTAACGAAGCTCCTAAAATTGACATTTATACTGAGAATGTGAAGAACTTCATTTTGATGAAAATAAAAGATCAGGGGGAAGGGATGACTAAGACAGTACAGAAAAAAATATTTGATAAATTTTATCGCGAGCATACCGGCGATATACATAATGTAAAAGGACACGGTCTGGGACTTGCTTATTCTAAACGTATTGTAGATGATCACTCTGGTGAGATCTGGGTACAAAGTGAAAAAGGCAAGGGCAGTACCTTCATAATTAAATTACCACTAATATCATAACTCATGGAAACAGAAAACAAAAAAATCTTACTTGTAGAAGATGATCCTAACTTTGGGACAGTGCTTAAAGACTATCTGTCAATGAATGACTATGATGTCACTCATGCCAAAAATGGGATGGAAGGCTTCGAGAAGTTCAAAAAAGATGACTTTGATCTTTGCATTCTTGATGTGATGATGCCATATAAAGATGGTTTCACACTCGCTAAGGAAATTCGTGAAAAAAACGAAGATGTGCCAATTATATTCCTTACGGCAAAGGCAATGAAGGAAGATGTACTTAAAGGTTATAAGGTAGGTGCAGATGATTATCTGAACAAACCTTTTGACAGTGAAGTATTACTTATGAAAATCAAAGCAATCATGATGCGCAAAGCAACAGATTCTGTTGCTGATAGTAAGCAGTTTGAATTTCAGATAGGTAATTTCTTCCTTAACTCAAAGTTGCGTTTTCTTACCTATAAAGATGAAGAGCCCAATAAGCTTTCTCCAAAGGAAAATGAATTATTGCGTTTATTGGCATTGCACGAAAATGATTTAATGCCTCGTGAACTTGCATTAACTAAAATCTGGAGAGACGATAATTACTTTACATCACGTAGTATGGATGTTTATATCGCAAAATTGCGTAAATATCTTAAGCCTGATGAAACTGTAGAAATTTTAAATATTCACGGTGAAGGTTTCAGACTTGTTGTAAAGAAAGAAGATGAATAGTGGTAAAGAATAAAAACGTCCCTTATTGGGACGTTTTTTCTTTTATCATTTTGATGATCTCCTTTTCTGATATATCATAATCAAACCAATTTATATTGGGATCTTTTCGGTACCAGGTAAGTTGCCTTTTGGCAAACCTTCTTGTATTCTTTTTTATTTCGGTTACTGCGGTTTCTAAGTCGGTTTTACCTTCAAAATATTCAAAGAGTTCTTTGTACCCAACGGTCTGTAATGCGTTAAGATGTTTGAGCTCGTGAAGTTTTCTTGCCTCTTCTTCAAGACCTTTTTCTAGCATAATGTCAACTCTTCTGTTGATACGATCGTAGATTAATTGTCGATCTGCAGTAAGACCTATCTTAATTGCTTTAAAATTTCTTTTTACTTTATTTTTTGCTAAAAATGAAGAGTAAGGTTTTTCTGAGGATATACATACTTCTAAAGCCCGTAATACGCGTTGTGGATTGTTTAAATCTACAATTTTAGCATATTCAGGATCTCTTTCCTTTAGTTGATTTTGTAAATGTTCTATTCCATAATTTTCTAAATCCTGAGAGAGATTATCCCGAATGCCTTCTTCAATAGGGGGGAAATCATCTAGACCTTGCAATACAGCATTTACATAGAGGCCTGAACCTCCAGCCATAACAAGAATGTTATGAGATTCAAAAAGATTATCTAATTTGTCAATAGCCTCTTTCTCAAATTCTCCAACACTATAGGGATCTTTAATAGAAATATGCTGAATAAAATGATGCTTTGCGGCATTTAGTTCTTCAGTTTCCGGAACAGCCGTCCCAATCTTCATTTCTTTAAAAAACTGTCTAGAATCAGCAGAAATGATTTCGGTATTAAAATGTTGAGCAATTTTAATAGCTAAGGCGGTTTTACCAATTCCGGTAGGGCCAACTATAGTAACAAGATATTTATTCATTATAAAGGGAATGTCCACATTTATGGCAATAATTAGCATTATCTTGATGCTTTTTTGCCCCACAATTATAACAGGCTTGTGTATTTGTGTGAACTTGAACCATATCGTCTTCTTTTTTGGGTGATGTGGTATTGGTTTTGGCCATCTCTGCACTTACAATACCTGTGGGAACTGCAATAATACCATAACCCATAATCATTATTACTGTTGCGATAAACTGGCCTAATGGTGTTATAGGTGCTATATCTCCAAATCCAACAGTTGTTAAGGTAACTATACACCAATAAATACTTATAGGGATACTATTAAAACCGTGCTCTGGCCCTTCTACCAAATACATTAGTGTACCCGCAATTACCGAAAGGATAAGTACTGCAAAGAGAAATACAAATATTTTAGGCCTACTGTCCTTAAGTGCTCTACTTAATTTGTTCCCTTCCCCAATATATCGTGTTACTTTAAGTATTCTAAAAACTCTTAAAAGTCTTAAAGCCCTAATAGTTAAAAGAGCGTGGGAGCCCACAAAGAAAAAAGAAAGATATAGTGGAATAGTTGAAACAAAATCTATAAGCCCATAAAAACTAAAAATATAGGCTGATGGTTTTTTAATGGTAATTATGCGCAGAATATATTCTATTGTAAAAAAAATGGTAATAATCCATTCTCCTATGTAGAAAAAATCCCCATAGGCCGCACTGTACTGGCTAACGCTTTCTAGCATTACAAGGACAATACTTACGAGAATAAGAACCAATAACACTACATCAAAAGCTTTACCTTTAGGCGTATCAGCTTCATAGATTATTTCATGTAATTTTGATCTCCAGGTATGTTGTGTGGTATCGGGCAAAATTTAAAATTTACTCTATTAAAAGTTTAAATTTATCTAATAGGGGCTTAAGTTTCTTCTTTGAAACGGTTTCCTTTAAAGTAATTTCCATAGTGCCATTTGTAGCTTGAGCTCCATATTTTTTTATTGAACCTTCTCCTTTCAAAATATTTATTTGCTCAATCCAGTCTGGATTAATGCGCTGTAAAACGCTGCTTTCTTCATTTGTACTACTATCTGAAGAATACCCATACACTTTGTTATTATAAAAAAGGACTACATAAGGTTTAGTGTTACTTTTAGCAGTGTCTTGGTTTGTTTCTTGTACAGAGATAGATAGTGCTTTAGATTTATTTTGGGCCAGTAGACCCGTGTATCCAATGATTAGCAGGCAAAGTGTTAAATATAGTTTCATAGAAAGTGTTTTTTGCCTATCTGGCTTGTATTAAGGAGTAAATATAAATCCCTTTTCTTTTAATCTTACTAAGGGTTTATCCTAAAAATAGTCAATTATTATTTGTCAGAAGGGGTGAGCTCCATAACCTGATGCACTTTTTTAGTACGTAAATAACTTTGTATTATATGACGCGCGTCCCGATTATCTGTCATGGGAGTTATAATACGCTCAAGAATTTCCATATTATTCAATTGAAAATTAAGATTATAAAAACCATAACCTTTAAATTTTCCATCTTCAATTAGAATAACAGAGCGTTCTTCTATAGAGCGTCCCCGGTCCAGAATCAGCATATTTTTATTAGCAAAGCTGTGACGATTAATATATTCTGCTACACGTTCATTATATAATTCTGCAGGTTCTTCACCTACGCAGGCACCTTTACATTCCTTAATTGTATAGTTAAAACAATTGCCACCCGTATTATGTAAACTGGTTTTACCCATGCATAAATCATTTTCTTTGACTAATCGGGTTAAATGTGTCTTGGCAGAATGATTATTAGCGAATGTAGTTATACTTGGTTTCCGGCTATCTGCCTTTTCAATTTGTAGATTAATATAGCCTTGATCATCTATAAATGAGGATAGCTGGGTTTTAAATAACGTCTGTCTTAGGGAGCGGTTATGATGTGGTTTATTCTTCTTAACCTCTTCATTTTCTTTAAGCAGGGCTATAAGTTCGCTTCCGGTTTCCTCGTAAGTGACAGCCTCAACATCTTCCTGTATCTGTCGGGACTTTCTATTATCGCTAGTGAAATGCTGAGTAACGCGCTTCTTTATATTCTTACTTTTGCCTATATAAATTACAGTTCCATTAGCATTGTGCATATAATAAACTCCGGTTATGCTTGGAAGTTCTTCAATAATATCCTGCAGTTTAGTATCTAATTGGCGTTTAGGATTAAGTTTTATTGCTTCTTGAATAATTTTTTTAGAAGAATCCTTCGCCATTAAAAGTTTGAATAATTTAACGGTAGCCACAGCATCTCCATTGGCACGATGCCGCTCTGTGATGGGTATTCCCAGACTGCGTACCAATTTGCCCAGACTGTAGCTTTGATGGCCTGGAAGCAAGTCTTTTGACAATTCTACAGTACACAAACTTTTGCGTTGATAATCATAACCTAACCTGTCAAATTCCAATTGAAGAATACGGTAGTCAAACTGTGCATTGTGTGCTACAATTATACAATCTGAAGTTATTTCTATTACGCGCTTTGCAACTTCATAAAATTTTGGAGCGTTGCGCAGCATATTATTATTGATGCCTGTAAGACCTACTACAAAGGCTTGGATAGGGCGTTCTGGGTTAACCAGACTTATAAATTGATCTACAACTTTGTGACCATCGTACTTATGGATTGCGATTTCTGTAATCCCTTCTTCATTATATTTTCCTCCTGTAGTCTCTAAATCCAGTATAGCGTACATACTTTTTTAATATCTTTCTTTAAGGGGCATTAAAAATGTGAATTTTAATTCAACCCACTAAAACTTTATTCATAATTTCTTTCGCCAAAAATAGCACTTCCCACACGCACCATGGTACTGCCGCAGTCAATTGCTAATTTGTAATCTCCACTCATTCCCATAGAAAGTATTGTGAAATTATGGTCATCCTTAAACTGATCATAAATAGATTTGAGTTGCTTAAATTCTCTTTCTACTTGATTAATATCATCAACAAAAGAAGCCATTCCCATTAATCCTTTAATCACAACATTGGGATATTCCTTTAGCTTGTCTCCTTCGAGCAATTTTTTAGCATCTTCTGGTGGCATTCCAAATTTGCTGTCCTCTTCTGCTATTTTTATCTGTAAAAGCACCTCAATTTTTCTATTGGCATTTTCTGCTTGTTTATTTATTTCTTTAAATAACTTTAAGCGGTCTGCACTATGAATGAGACTTACATAAGGTGCCATATATTTTACCTTATTGGTCTGTACATGACCTATCATATGCCACTCTATATCCTTGGGAAGTTCTTCCCATTTATCGGTCATTTCCTGTATTTTATTTTCACCAAAAATACGCTGACCTGCCTGGTAGGCTACTTGAATATCTGTTGTGGGTTTGGTTTTTGATACGGCGACCAACTTAACCTCTTTAGGAAGTTTATTTAAAAAGGATCTTATATTTTCTGCAATGTTCAAATCAGTTGCTTTTTCCATTTAAAATGAGTGCTATCAAAGGTAAACATTTGGATTGTCTTTAATGGTACTCAATTTTTGATCCTAAAATTCATATATAGTTACTCCGCTCCTTAATTTTGGTTGAATATAGGTAGATTTAGGAGGCATTTTTAAACCTTCATCTGCAATGGATTTAACTTCATCTACGGTAGGCGGAAGCATACTGAAACCAACTGCAAATTCTTTATTGTCAACCCGCTCCTTTACCCGCACCATGTCATTCTTACCCTCTCCATAAGAGATACGTTTGTCATTGCGCAGATCTTTAATATTTAAAATAGGCTTAAGTATGACTTCAAATAAAATTTGGGCATCAAGAGCTTCTAAGGCATTTTTAAAATTACGATGTTTCTTTCTAAGATAAAGTGAATAAAAATTCCCCTCAAGATACATGCAAAAATGATGCTTTTTGCTAGGTTCATAATATTCCTGACCTCTATTTTCTATTTTAAAATGTGTGTCAAGAGCGATCAAAAATTCGTCAGTATCCAACCCATTTAAATCCCTGATCATTCTACTGAAACCGTGAATACGCAAATGGGATTCTGGTATTAAGTAGCTCATAAAAAAATTATAAGGCTCTTTGCCTGTAGAATTTTTAGTAGTTGCTCGCATATCTTCAGCCAATAATGCTGAAGAACTGGAGCGATGATGACCATCTGCAATATAAACACAAGTCATATTCTCAAAATGTTGCTGTACCTGAGTTATTAAATGCTCATCTGTTACTGGCCATAAATAGTGCGTATCGCGATATGTGGTTGTAAATTCATATTCAGCCCGAGCTTGCATTACCTCATTGTATATAGCATCAAGATCAACATTGTCTGGATAGGTTAGGAGCACAGCTTCTGCATTAAAACCTACTACCTTAAGATATTCCTTAAATAGTTCTTCCCGCAGTCTTAAAGTATCTTCATGTTTTTTGATCACCCCATGCTTGTAATCTTCAACACTGGCAGCCCCCACCAAACCAGTAAACACTTGGTTTTCCCTATCTACAATCTTATACACATAAAAAGAAGGTTTTTCTTCCTGCATAAAAATGCCATCCTCTTTAAATTCCTGATAGCGATTGCGTACCAGCTGAAAGCGCTTTACCCCACTTATTTCTTTATGATATTTATATCCCGGATTTACTATATGTAAAAAGGAATAAGGATTATTATCAAGCCGCGCATTGCGCTCTTCGTTTGTATAAGTTTCGTAAGATCTAGAAGCTATAAGACTAACTTTATCCCGAGTGGGTCTTACAGCTTTAAATGGCAATATTTTTGTCATTTTATTTTAAATTATAGGAAACGCCTACTTCAAAATTGAAGGTATCGTACCCAGAATTAGGTTTGGACAAGTTGGCATTAGATAAATGCCTGTAATCAGCCCTTAAGTCAAGGTAGAAATTTTTAAACGTTTTAAAGTTCAATCCTAAAGCAACATTATCTGAAAAAGCCAGACCTTTTGCCATACGTTCTGTTGCTTTATCAAAATAACCCGGACCAGCGCTTAATAACAAATAGCCATCTACAAAAGAGAGAATATCCTTTCTTATAAGAAATCCCACATTTAAAACATACTCATTAATTGTTTTGAGACGCATAAATTCCACTCGCTCTTCTGGATCTACAAAATATTTATTATCCAGCCTATGTCTTGCTCTATTATATTCGGGTTGAAAAAGCAGATCAAATTTGAAGTTTCCATTTTTTATGCGGTAATAAAATTGGAGTTTATGAAACTGAACTTCATAAAAATAATCTTCATTATCAAAAATGAAATTATCCACAGAACCCTCACCATAATTAAATCCGATCCTATAAAAACCCTTAAGATCATCAGTTTGAGCCATCATTTTTATGCTGAAAAAAAGCAGAATGAAAATGATGAAGTGCTTCATATATATTGGCTTAATTGCCTATCGCTTTAGCAGCAATAATTTTATTGCAGAATTTAGCTGAATTGAACCGAAACTTTTTCCGCTTTTCGGCTTTCACTATAATCATAGAAGCCTTCTCCAGATTTAATACCCAATTTTCCAGCTCTTACCATATTTACCAATAGTGGGCAAGGAGCATATTTTGGATTTTTAAAGCCATCGTACATTACTTCAAGAATAGAAAGACAAACATCAAGTCCTATAAAATCTGCAAGTTGTAATGGTCCCATAGGATGAGCCATACCTAACTTCATAACTGTATCTATCTCAGATACTCCAGCAACACCGTTGTACAGTGTTTCTATCGCCTCATTGATCATAGGCATAAGAATACGGTTTGCTACAAACCCAGGATAATCATTTACCTCAACCGGATTTTTACCTAATTTTTCAGATAAGGACATGATGGTTTCAGTAACCTTATCGCTGGTGCTGTACCCTCTTATTATTTCTACCAACTTCATAATAGGTACAGGATTCATAAAATGCATACCTATAACCTGCTTAGGTCTTTTTGTTACAGCTGCAATCTGAGTTATGGAAATTGAGGAAGTATTTGTAGCAAGGATTGTTTTTTCGGGGCAAAATTCTTCCAGTTTCTTAAAAATATCCAATTTAATATTTACATTTTCACTGGCGGCTTCAACAACAAGATCAGCATTTTCAACACCTTTTTTTAAGTCGGTAAGCGTATTGATATTTGATAAAGTTTCTGTCTTTTGAGCTTCAGTTATTTTTTCTTTAGCTAATTGGCGATCCAGGTTTTTAGTAATTGTGGCCATTCCTTTTGCTAGAGACTCTTCGGCAATATCTACTAATTGAACTTTAAAACCACTTTGTGCAAACGTATGAGCGATACCATTACCCATCGTTCCTGCACCAATAACTGTTATATTCTTCATTTAATTTTTTTATATAATTTCCCGCTCAATCGCAGTTTTCAATTTTATTCCTCTTAAACAACCTTAATTAAAGATCAGCAATTACCATCATAGCTACTCGTAAAGCTTCAGTTCCCTGTCCTAAAGTAACAATAGGCGGTCTGTCATTTTCTATAGCTTCGGCAAAGGTTTCCAGTTCGTCCAGAATAGCATTGTTTTCTGAAACTTTTGGATTGTCAAAATAAATTTGCTTTCGCACACCTTCAGCATTTTGCAAAACCATCGCAAAATCATCCGGATTTTCCGGCGCATCTTTCATCCTAACCACTTCACATTTTTTCTCAAGAAAGTCGACAGATATGTAAGCATCCCGTTGAAAAAATCGTGCTTTACGCATATTTTTCATAGAAATTCTGCTTGCAGTTAAGTTGGCCACACAGCCATTTTCAAACTCAATGCGTGCATTGGCAATGTCTGGTGTGTCGCTAATAACTGCAACTCCAGAAGCAGAAACCGATTTTACTTTGCTTTTTACAACACTTAGAATAGCATCTATATCGTGAATCATAAGATCCAGAACCACGGGCACATCCGTCCCTCTGGGATTAAATTCAGCAAGGCGGTGCGCTTCAATAAACATTGGGTTGTCTATTAAGTGATTTACCGCTTTAAATGCAGGGTTAAATCGCTCTACTTGACCTACCTGGCCACGTACCCCTTTTTCTTTAGCCAGTTCCCTTATTTTTTCAGCCTCTTCGACTGTTTGGGTAATTGGCTTTTCTATAAATAAATGCTTCCCAGATTTAATAACCTGTTCTGCACAGTTATAATGATGAATTGTTGGAGTGACCACATCTACCATATCACAGGCATCTATAAGCGCTTGCATAGATGGAAATGCTTTGTATCCCAATTCTTTTTCAATAGCTTGTGAAGATTCATTAGAAGCATCGTAAAAACCTACGAGTTCGTATTTAGTGGATTGTTGCAGTAACTTGAGGTGAATTTTCCCCAGATGTCCAGCACCCAGAACGCCTGCTTTGAGCATAGTTGTTTCCTTTTTCACAAAAATAGCATTTCTAAATTACAATAACCATGCGTTGGACTGTTGATAAAAAGGCAGGTTTTTGTTTTTTAACACCCCTCAAGAATGATTAATTTAGCAAAATGAAGGATACTACACGACATCAGGGAAAACGCCGTCTCTTGGCCAAAGTTGTTGAAGAAAAAGGAATAACTGATAATCGTATCCTGGATGCTATAAGAAAGATACCGCGTCATTTATTTATGGACAGCAGTTTTGAGGACCATGCATATCAGGATAAGGCGTTTCCCATCGCTGCAGACCAGACGATTTCCCAGCCTTATACGGTGGCTTTTCAAACTGAATTGCTCGAAATAAAAAAAGGGGATTCCATATTAGAGATAGGAACGGGAAGTGGCTATCAAACGGCTGTTCTTTGTGAATTGGGAACAAAGGTTTATTCTATAGAGCGACAACGAGAACTCTTTAAAAAGACCAAGAACTTTTTAGCCAAATTGGGTTATAGACCCAAACGCTTGACTTTTGGAGATGGTTATTTGGGTATGCCAGAATTTGCTCCTTTTGATGGAATTATTGTAACTGCAGGAGCTCCATTTGTTCCTAAACCATTACTTTCCCAACTTAAAGTAGGAGGGAAGTTGGTAATACCGGTGGGAGAGGATATTCAGGTAATGACGCGATTTGTTAGAACAGGGCCTAAAAATTTTGAGAAGAAGGAATACGGTGAATTTCGCTTCGTGCCTTTGCTCGAGGATAAAAACTAACTAAACCCATTCTATTTCTAAGGAATGATTAGACTTAAAAGGTCCTTTCTTTATCTTATTTGTGCCGGAATAATTTTGTGAAAATACTTTGCCAAAACTTGTTTTGGCGTCTTGACAATATATTTCAATTTTTAAGTGTGCGTCTGCGTTGGAATTTAATAAAGTATCCAAATCCGTTAGTGTAGAAAAGCGAAACTCATATGGAGCGAATTTATCTTTAGAATTTTTTCCTTTCAATTCCATAATGTTGCTTCGTACCAATTCGATTGTGGAATATTCGTTTATACGATCTACATCTTTCCCATTCTCACTAAGAACCTTTACCTGTTTCACACTAAAAAACTGGGCGCTTACATTCATTACATTCCGGTTGCTTCTGTTTACAATCTTAATGGAATAATTTTTTATTCCATTGCTGGTTTTCCATCTTGAGATGTAGTCTGAGATTTCAATTTTCGGTTTAAGAGAATACGAAAATTTGAAATATAAATAAGCTGCCATTAAACTTGAAATTATTCCTACACCAGCACTTATGAGTATTTGATCAAGAGCGATTACCATAATTCAGCTGGTTAATTTTGAAGCTTCTTATTGCCTTATCTAAGGTATAAATAAATTGATTTACTTGGAGTTGACCTGTTTATATAATTCAGGTTTTTCTTTTAAAACACTTATCGTAACCAGCATTTGTCCCAGATGTCTCTGGCTGTGTTCTGCAGCGTGAAAAAGCAAACCAATAACTGTAGAAGGTAATTTTTTTCTACCCACAACTCGGGGTACTGTT
>CAXBEL010000154.1:0-10996 GCA_963974735.1 uncultured Flavobacteriaceae bacterium
TCTGCTGGAGACTAAAGTTTACAGTGAGGTTTACTACGATGGTTGGTGCGATCCCCTACTCGAAAAATACGCACTTATAAATCAATATGACCTCTATTTGCTTACATATATAGACACTCCCTGGGAGCCAGATGACTTGCGTGATCGACCAGAACAGCGTGAGGAAATGTTTGCTGCTTTTAAAAATACTTTAGATAAATATAACAGACCCTATTTAATTATGAAAGGGACACAAGCCGAGCGCATAGCGACTGCGGTAGAACATATAAACAAACTGATTCTATGAAATTTACAACTGACGAAATTCAAGAAATAAAAGAACATGGTCTTTCTCAAGACCAAGTGGAATCACAGATTGAGAAATTTAAAAATGGAGTGCCTAATGTAGAACTTACCGCTCCTGCCACAATAGGAGATGGTATTCTCAAATTGACCGAAGATGAAGAGATGAACTTTCTTGACAGCTACGAGAAAAAAAGAAATCAAATTGATATTCTAAAATTTACTCCTGCGTCTGGTGCTGCATCCAGAATGTTCAAAAAGGTGTATCAGTTTCTTGAAGAATATGATTTTGAAAAGGAATCTATAGATGAGTTTTTAGAAAGAACCAATGATGGTGATATGAAAAGCTTTTTTAATAAGTGGCAAGCTTTCCCATTTTATGATAAGGTTCAGGATGAGGTGAAAAAGAGATATAATGAGGATAAATTAAAAGATGAAAATAAAGCTAAGTATCTTTTTGTAAAAACTATGATGAATGAAGATGGCTTTAACTACGGCAATTACCCTAAAGGATTATTGCCCTTTCACAAGTATGAATCTTCACAAGTGACAGCATTTGAAGAGCATCTGCATGAAGCCGCGGCCTATGCTGCAAAAAATGGACATGCCCAACTTCATTTCACCGTTTCACCCGAACATGAAGAACGTTTTAAAAATGAATTTGAAGAAGTTCATGCTTCAGTGAGCAATGCCACAGGTGTTAATTTTAAAGTTGACTATTCTTTTCAGAAACCGGAAACCGATACTGTTGCAGTTAATTTACAAAATGAATTGTACAGAAGACCAGATGGCAAACTATTGTTTAGGCCAGGTGGGCACGGCGCTTTGATCGCAAACCTCAATGATGTTGATGCAGATGTTATTTTTATTAAAAATATAGATAATGTCCTGGTTCAGGATCAAATCATCACCCTTGCCAAAAACAAGAAAATACTTGCTGGTGTTTTATTAAATCTGCAAGAAAAAGTATTTAAATATTCCAGATTACTCAATGAGGATACCGTTACAGAAAGTGATGTGAAGGATTTAGAGGATTTTCTTCAAAATGATTTTAGTACTCGGCTGGATGATGATTATAAGAATTTTTCATTTGATGAGAAGAAAGAATATTTATATAGTCTACTAGACCGTCCCATTCGCGTATGCGGAATGGTGAAAAACGAAGGAGAACCGGGCGGAGGACCTTTTTGGGTCACTAATCCCGATGGAAAAACGGATTTACAAATAATTGAAAGTGCGCAGGTAGATCAAGAAAATCCTGAGCAGCAAAAAATATTTAGTCAATCTACCCATTTTAATCCCGTAGATATAGTCTGTGGGGTGCGCAACTATAAGGGAGAAAAGTATGACCTTATAAAATATGTCAATCCAGATTTAGCCTTTATTGCCAGTAAGACTTCAGACGGTGACCAGATTAAAGCTCTAGAACTTCCCGGTTTGTGGAATGGAGCCATGGCAAAATGGAATACTATTTTTGTTGAAGTTCCTTTAGAAACATTTAATCCTGTCAAAACAGTGAATGATTTACTTAAACCTGCACATCAAGTCGCTTAATGAATAAAGACGCGTTGATTGCAGAATGTGAATTTAAAGCTGTGCGGAGTAGTGGTGCAGGAGGTCAACATGTAAATAAAACCTCTACAAAAGTGCAGCTTAGCTGGGATTTGGAATCATCAAATGAATTTGATGATGAGCAAAAGGAACAATTGCGAAATAGATTAACTAATAGATTAACTAAAGCTAATGTTCTAAACCTCTCTTATGACAATAGTCGCAGTCAACATAAAAATAAAGAACAAGTCATTCGCCTTTTTATACAATTAATTGAAAAGGCTTTAGAAAAGCAAAAAGTTAGAAAAAAGACTAAACCTTCAAAAATCTCTAAGCTGAAAAGACTAAAAGCTAAAAAACAGCATTCAGAAAAGAAAACAAATCGAAAACCTCCTAAATTTTAATATAAAAATGTGTAAAAACTCCACACTTCTTTGTGGAATTCCCACATATCCTCAACTTGTCTGTTAAAAAAATAAAGCTTCAGAATCGCTGCAATGCCTTGATCTACGAGGTTTTGAAAAGTATTATTCAAGTCTATTTATAATGGTATGATTTTGTTATTTAAACTTATGAGTTTCTGAATATCTGAATATAAGTAAGGAACATAATAGTTCAAAAAAAACAAAATATATATTATGAAAAATTTAGTTATGACCATAGCGGTTGCAACCACAATGTTGTTTGCAACTCAAGGTATAAGTGCCCAAGAGGATACTGATTCTGCAATGATGACAAAAGACAATTCTGAAATTGTAGCGCAGGATACTTACAATGAAATAGACACTGCTACTCTGCCAGAAGCAGTAACAGCTGCGGTTGAGACAGATTATGCAGGTGCAAGCATTACAGAAGCTTACAAAAACGAAAATGATATTTATAAATTAGTTCTTGAAACTGAAGCAGGAGCAGAGGCAGAAACTGTTTATGCAAATGCAAAAGGTGAATGGGTAGAGCCTGACGAAATTTAGAATTAAAGTATATGAAAAAGCTGATTCTAACATTTGCATTTGTATTAGGGATAATGTCCTTTTCAAATGCTCAAGAGAAAGAAAAAATGATGCGTACTGATGCTGTTGCTACAGTTGATGTTGAGCAAGTGGAATATTCTAAGATTGATAAGTCTATGTTGCCGATCGCTGTTAAGGATGCGGTTATGAATGATCTAGAGGGAATGGCAATTTCTGAGGCATACGTGTCAGCTAATGACTACTATAAATTAGTTGTGAACTCACAAGAAGATCAAATCATTAAAACAGTTTATATTAATAAAGCTGGAGAATGGTTAAAAATCGATGATAAATCGTAAGATAAGTTAGTTAGGTTGTTATTTTATAAGGGGGATGTCCTATATTTAGGCTTCCTCCTTTTTTATGATATATTTTTATGATAAGACGATGGTCAATTAGTAATTTTGAAAACTGTAATTACTAATTTATGGCTCAGATACTCATTGTAGAAGATGATGTTGCTTTTTGTAAAATGCTCGGGACCTTTCTTGAAAAAAAAGGTTTTGGGGTTTCCTCTGCCTATACTGCTCAGGAAGCATTTAACAAACTTGAAGAAAAGGATGTTCGATTGCCAGATAAGGATGGACTTGCAATTCTTCAGCAAGTTAAAGACACACATCCCGGTAAACCCGTAATCTTAATGACGGGCTATGCGGAGATTAATATGGCGGTAAAGGCCATTAAAGAAGGTGCCTTTGATTATATATCAAAACCGGTAAGACCGGATGAATTGCTGAAAATTATTCAGAAAGCTTTAGATTCTGCCTCATCAGTGGCAAATGATGACGATAATTCTTCATCCACATCTGCAACCATTACTGTTCAAAAAACTAAAGCAAAGAAATCGAATAGGGTTACACATCAAAATACTTTGGTTAAAGGTGTTAGTGATGCTTCTGGCAGACTCAATCAATACATTGATCTGGTTGCCCCCACAACGATGTCTGTTCTAATCATTGGGGACAGCGGTACAGGGAAAGAGTATGTTGCAAAAAGTATTCATGATAAAAGTAAGCGACATGATAAGCCATTTGTTGCTGTAGATTGTGGAGCCATACCAAAAGAAATCGCTTCAAGTGAATTTTTTGGTCATGTAAAAGGGTCTTTTACCGGTGCTGTAAATGATAAGGTAGGCCATTTTGAAGCTGCAAATGGTGGGACTTTATTTCTTGACGAGATTGGTAACTTAAGTTATGAACTGCAAGTACAATTGTTAAGGGCTCTACAGGAAAGAAAGATTAAGCCGGTAGGGAGTAATGAAGAAATTCCAGTTGATATTAGGGTAGTAGCAGCCACCAATGAAGATTTAGAAGAGGGAGTAAGGCTGGGAGAATTTAGAGAAGATTTATATCATCGATTAAATGAATTTTCTATTCAGGTACCCAGATTAAAAGATCGGGAGGAAGATCTAATGCTGTTCGCAAATGTTTTTCTTGAGAAAGCAAATGCAGATCTTGAAAAAGAAATTGTAGGTTTTAGTGATGCGGCTGTTGAAGCGTTAAAAAAATATAACTGGCCTGGTAATTTAAGAGAATTAAAAAACATTGTTAAACGCTCTGTTCTTTTAACAAATGAAGAAATGATTCCTCTTGAGGTACTTCCCAGAGAAATAATTACCGCAAAAGCAGGGCCTCCAGAAAAAGATTTCAGCTTATTTAAAAATCAAAATGAACGGGAGATGGTTCTTGATGCTCTGGAGCAGGCGCGTGGCAATAAAAGCAAAGCAGCCCGTTTACTTAATATAGACAGAAAAACCCTTTATAATAAATTGAAGCAGTACGACATCAATCTTTAATTTCTGCTTTTAACTGGTTGATAAGCTTATCTATCTTTTTAAACAATACCTTCTTTAGAGAATCTCTTACCTTTTTAGAAGTATTGATAAACATAGGGCTTTCTAACTTTTCCATTAAAGATACTATTTCTTCAGCTTGCAATTGCCTAAACATGGGCAACATTTTATGGGTAGTTTGATTTATCCCACTTATGTTGTTCTTCCGGAAACAGTCATTCAATTTTTCCTTATTGTCCTTTGTACTTTCAATAAAAATCTTAATTATAGATTTTAATGATTCGGGATCATTATCGGCAAAAACTGAAAGCTCTTCTAAAGAAAAACCTTTTCTCTTTTTATAATTATTCTTGGTACTGGTTTTAAGAACAACTTCGTGATGACCATTGCTACTATAAGAAGAAATGGTTTCCAGTAAAGATTGTGGACTATACGGTTTCTTTAAACTTTTTGAAAAACCAAGATTTTTGTAATCTGCCGGTGCCATAGAATCATTTCCAGAAAGTGCGACTACAGGAATTGTTGCAAGTTTAGGCTCCTTTTTTATAGACTTTATTAAATCTATACCATCCATTACAGGCATTTGGATATCTGTAAATATAAGATCGTAGTTTTGGGAATGTACAAGTTTAAGCGCTTCTTCACCGTTGTTGCAGGTGTCGTATGGAATATTGACTGTGTCAATCACCTCGCTTGCAAGGGCAAGTTGTAGAGGCTCGTCATCTACGATTAAGATACGATTGATTTTGGGGATTTTCAATTCCCTTTTCCCCTCTTTTTTCTCCGCGGGTAGGGACTTTGACTTTTCAACGGGAATAGTTACAATAAATGTACTTCCATCTCCTTTTTTACTTTCCAGACTTAAATTCCCGTGGAGTAATTCAACAAGTTTTTGTGTTATGGCGAGCCCTAGTCCAAAACCTCCATATTTACGTTCGATATGTTCATCAGCCTGAGAAAACTCTTTAAATATTAATTTCTGTTTCTCTTCAGGTATCCCTATGCCTGTATCAATAATTTTAAACTGAAGGGAGTTTTTTAGATTGTTGCCATAGCTCGCTTCTATGGTAATAGAACCTTTCTCAGTAAATTTATAGGCATTTGTAATTAAGTTAGAGAGTATCTGTTTTATTCTAAATGGATCGCTTACCAGATATTGATCCAATTCATCAGGGACCGTAGTAATTATTTCAATTTCTATTTTTATCTGTGATGGGAGGGCTACGGTGACAACATCTTCAATTAGATTTTTTGGATTAAAAGCCACTTTTTCTATTGCAACTCTACCCGCTTGAAGTTTTGAAAAATCCAAAAGATCATTTACAAGTCGTAAAATATAGTCTGAAGATTTTTTTACATTCTTGAGATAATGGGCTTGTTTGCTATCTAAATCTGTTTCTTTTAAAAGATCTGTGAAGCCAATAACCGTATTAAGTGGGGAACGCATATCATGGGTTATTGTAGCCATTAACTGCTCTCTACTCTTTAAGAGACTTTGAGTGACAGCATTGTTTTCTATGAGTTGATTATTGTATTGTTGACTTTTTGAAGCATCCCTAAAAACCATAATTACAAAGCCTAAGGCAAGAAATAGACTTATGCCCCCTATTATTTTTAAGGTTCTTGTAATTTGAGTTAAACGAAGATTAAGCTTGTTCTCCCTATCTCTTGAAGAGAGATAGCTTTCCTGTTCAAAATTTGATAATAGATTTCTGATTTTTAAGCTTATTCTACGATCATTTTGAAGCAATTCATTTTCACGGTTTAATATATCAACTTCCAGATTTTTCTTGCGATTCTCAATTTTTGCCAGCGTGCTTCGAACGGTTTCAGCCATCGCCTTCATTGTCTTATCTGGATCTGCATTATCTTTTCTAATATATTCTGCCCAATCTACCAGCACTTTTTTAGCATAGGGATCCATTCCCTTTAGCCTGGGATCATTCTCATAATCTTCAAAATAGATATCTTCTTTAATAAGTTCACTTATGGCATCATCATAGAAACTGTGTGAATACTGCTCCTCTCTTAATTTGACCATAGACTGCATGTTTTCAGTCTTTTGATCCAGCATTATTTTAATACTATCTAATGATTGATTTTGATTGCTTTTGTCAGTAATTTCTTGAAGACCGTCAATTTGCATTAAAATACTATCTACGTGCGTATTGTAAAGTTCAAATTGATCCTGAGAGCCATTCGCCATAGCTGTCCTACCTAAGGTTTCAGCTTCGTATAGATAGCTTAGGGCATTGCTTATGTAAGTAAGTTTTCTATTGGTTTCTTTTTCTTCCTTGGGAGGATATATAAATGATTCAATTTGTGGATATATAAACCAAAAAGCAAAAGCGATTAAGAAGGTAAGTAATAAATAACCTATTAGTACCTTGAACGTTATGGATTGCTTTGTATTTTTCATAGTTGATCAATCACGTAAAATTAGCTTAATAGCTAACAAATACCTTACATTTTTATTTATAAACTATAATAATGTATTACATTTGCGCCCTAATCTCAAAGGGGTGCTTAAACATTTAGACTTAAGGTCTAGATCGCAAGCTGAGATCATACCCAATGAACCTGGGCGGGTAATGCTGCCAAGGGACAAAACGTCTAAAAAATTGGTTTGGTGTACAACAAGCTTTTGATTAGATGTCACATTGTAATAATTTTAATTAATAATCTAGAATAATTGCCCCTTTTATTCGTAAACTTTTTTACGGATGAAAAATCTCTTATTCGCTTGTGGTACCGCGCTTTTAACTTATGGCGCAAGTGCACAGGAAACAGTCGTAGATACGACTAAGGTAGAAAAACTGGATGAAGTTCTGGTTAAAGCTGTACGGGTTGATGCAGAATCACCTATAACTTACAGCAATTTAGACAGCAAAGACCTTGAGGAAAGAAACCTCGGTCAGGATTTGCCTATTCTTTTAAATTATTTACCAAGTGTAGTTACAACTTCAGACGCAGGTGCTGGAGTGGGATATACTGGTTTTCGGGTACGTGGTACGGGAAATCAAGGTATAAATGTGACCATAAATGGAATTCCCTACAACGACTCTGAAAGTTTGACAACCTTTTTTGTAAATCTTCAGGATTTTACTTCTTCTGTAGAAAGTTTACAATTACAGCGTGGGGTTGGAACATCTACTAATGGTGGTGGAGCTTTTGGAGCGAGCTTAAACATTCTAACAGATGCAGCAAATGATGATGCCTACGCTGAAGTTTCTGGTTCTGTTGGGTCTTTTAATACGAGAAGGGGTAATGTGAAATTTGGTACAGGTCTTCTTAATGATCATTTTACCTTTTCAGGAAGATTATCGGTAATCAAGTCTGACGGTTATGTAGACCGCGCTTCTTCAGATTTAAAATCCTACTATTTACAAGGTGCGTATAAGGATGATAACACCTTGATTAAAATAATAGGTTTTGGGGGTTCTGAAGTAACTTATCAAGCTTGGAATGGTATCGATGCACAGACATTAGCTACAGACCGTACTTATAATCCTATTGGTTTTCAATATGATGAAGATGGAAACTTAGAAGGCTTTTATGACAATCAAGTAGATGATTACCGTCAGGATCACGTTCAGTTTCATTGGAACCAGCGTTATGACAACAATTGGTCTACAAACCTCAGCTTGAATTACACCTATGGACGTGGATTTTTTGAAGAATATGTTGACGAATGGTATTACACTAACGTGAATTTTGATTCCAGTCCAACTTTTGAATTTCTTGGTTGGGAACCTTATACCGTAAATGGGGAGGAAGTTGCACAAACGGATTTAATTCGCCGCAGATGGTTGGATAACGATTACTACGTTGCCAGTCTGAATGTGAATTATAAAGATGAAAATATAGATTTTGTTTCTGGAATTTATGGTAGCATTTATAAGGGAGACCATTTTGGGGAGATAACCTGGGCACGCTATTTTGATCAGAATTCTGAGAAGAATTTTAGATATTATGAGGGTACAGGTAAAAAGAATGAATTTACGACTTTCGCAAAAGCAACCTATCGTTTAAATGATAACCTAAGTTTATTTGGTGATCTTCAGGGCAGATTTATCAATTATGAAACCGAAGGTTTAAATGACGATATAGAACCTTTTGAAATAGACAAAAGCTATTCATTTTTTAATCCAAAAGCGGGAGCAACTTATAGCTTAAATGACAGTAACGATATTTATTTGTCTTATGCCAGGGCCAATAGAGAGCCAAATCGAACGGATTTTGAAAATGGTGATCCACAACCCGAAAGTCTTAATGATTTTGAATTGGGATATCGATACGCCTTAGATCGCACACGTTTAAATGCAAATGTTTACTATATGGATTATCGGGATCAACTTGTGCTTACCGGAGCAATTGATGATGTAGGTGCTCCCATTAGGGCGAATAGCGGGTCTAGTTATCGTTTAGGACTTGAGGTTGAAGCGGGTTTTCAATTAGGGAGTCAGTTTGTTATTTCTCCCAATATAGCATTGAGTACCAATAAAAACAGAGATTTCATCTTTCAACGCGATGGAGTTTTACAGAACTTAGGAAATACAAACATTTCTTTTTCTCCAGAAATAGTAGCAGGAAACCGTCTGGACTTTTTTCCTTTGGAAAATATGAGGTTGTCCCTATTAACAAAATTTGTAGGTGAACAATATCTGGGTAATATAGATGCAGAAAGTTCTAAGTTGGACTCTTATTTTGTCAATGACTTTAATGTACAGTATGAGTTAACAAATGTTCCTTTTGCAGAATCAGTCACATTAACTGCTTTAGTGAATAATATCTTTGCTGAGGAATACGTGTCTAATGGGTATTTTTTCACATTTGATGACGATTATACCAATCCAGGAACTATTACTACTGTTGAAGGTGCTGGATATTATCCTCAAGCGAAGACTAACTTTTTATTAGGGGCTACAGTTCGATTTTAAGGGGGGATTTCAAGAACAAATTTTTAGGATCAAGGCCGCAAAGGTCAAATTGTAGTTTAACCTGCTCATTTTATTGAGCAGGTTTTTTAATTTGATACTAAAATCTCATTCCCGGTTTGCGTGCTTCGGTATTCAAGAAGGGGGTATTGCTGATCATCATTTTTAGCAAGACCCGTATAAAGATTATAGACTGTATCCTCGCAAGGGCAGGTGACCTCTATGCCATTAAGTTCCATAGTAGAACAACTGCTTGGTGTATGATTGGGATCACTGGCCTCCCAAGATCTTATACCCGTACCTGTATTAACCACAAATATTCCTCGGCTACCTGCATTGGCGACATAAATTGCATTGCCGGGAAATTGAAGGTTACTGTATTGAGGTAGATTTGTATTGAGACTAATGCTAAATCCTATATCTGGCAAATAAGGATTTCTATTCCTTCCGTTATCGTCAGTACTACAAGAGGTTAATCCTAAGAAAAGGCAAAGTATAAAAAGTGTTCTTTGCATAATATTTGTTATTTTAAGGGTTGCCAATTTACAACAAAATAAGGTCGTCAATTAATAATTTCGTATATTAGCAGGTATAAATCCCGTTAAAAATGGGATTTTTTGTATTTATACCTATGGGCTTTATTATCGCCCAAATTGAAATTCGCAATAACAAAACGAAAATACACGTAGCACATTGTTGCACAAATTATAAAGTTATGAGTAAATTATCTTATTATACAGCAGAGGGGTTGAAGAAGCTCAAAGATGAACTTAATCAACTTAAGGATATTGAGCGGCCTAAAGCCTCTCAAGCGATTGCAGAAGCCAGGGATAAGGGAGATTTAAGTGAGAATGCTGAGTATGATGCTGCTAAGGAGGCTCAGGGAATGCTTGAAATGCGTATAGCAAAAATGGAAGAAACTGTTGCAAATGCACGCTTAATTGATGAATCTCAATTAGATACTTCTAAAGTCTTGGTACATTCTACGGTGAAGATAAAAAATCAAACTAATGGAATGGAAATGAAATATAAGCTGGTAGCGCAAAGTGAAGCTGACTTAAAATCGGGAAAAATCTCCGTAGATTCCCCAATAGGAAAAGGCTTATTGGGCAAAAAAGTAGGGGATATTGCAGAAATTCAAGTTCCTAATGGAACAATGAAATTTGATGTAATTGAAATAACACGCGAACATTAAAATTTAAATATGGCTTCTATATTCACTAAAATAATCAATAGGGAGATTCCCGGTTATATTGTAGCTGAGGATGATAAGCATATAGCTATTCTCGATATTAATCCCAATGCTAAAGGGCATACGCTTTGTATTCCTAAAAAGGAAGTGAATAAACTATTTGATCTTCCGGAAGAGGATTATAAAGAGCTGATGGCTTTTTCAAGAAAAGTTGCAATAGCTCTTGAAAAAT
>CAXBEL010000155.1:0-10757 GCA_963974735.1 uncultured Flavobacteriaceae bacterium
TATCTGTAGATTTTGCTGCGTCGGCACTATATAATTCATCTCCTCAATTAAAAAACCAAGCGCTCGTTGCGTGAGATTTATTGTTATCCACTCACCAGCACAACGGTGATTGTGAGAATGGTCGCCTCCTCCCTGAGGTATAAAATTAAAAGCACTTTTATTCCATTCAAAAAAGCGTTCTGGATAAAATTTCTGTGCATTTGTCCAAATATCTTCATCATGATTTGTAGCATAAAGATCCAATAATACCCGACGCCCTACTGGAAAATTATATCCGTTCCAATTGAAAGATTTTTTCACTTTGGCAGCTACAACCGGAAAAAAAGGATAAAACCTCCTCACTTCTTGTATAAAACATCTATCGAGGTCGTTGTTATCTTCTACTATTTTTTTGCGATAATGAGGATGTTCATGAATTGCTAGCGCCGTAAAAAGGATATAGCGTGCAATTGCCACTATAGGGCGGATAAGATTTAAAATTTCTACTGCAACTACTTTTTTATCAAGTCTCTTATATTGAAGATTTTCATAAAAGCAAAAATGTGTAAAAATTGTTTCAGGTAAGTTTTTAATTTCTGTGCTATTTCTTGCTTCATCAACCAAATCTATTATCCATTTTTCAGCCTTTTTACGAACCCTTCTCCCTCTGTAATGCCTAAGACCAATAGCACCTGAACCATCTATCATACTTGATAACAAGCTTGTTTTATCTTTTACCTCATTATTTTGAAGAGGTATGCCAATCCATTTACACGCCGCTTGATTTAATATCATTTCTGCTTCATCAAAAAGAATAATATTTTCTGAAGTTTTCCATTTTTCTTGTGCTAACCGCCAGAAATATTCAAAATGTTTTTGCAGATGACTTAATGAATCCTCATTCATTATTTCCATGAACATTTTCTTTCTATTAAAATGTTCTGATCCATCCAATCCTTGAACACCGCCTTGACCAAGTAGCGTTTTTTTAAAGCGCTTTGGAGTGGCTCCTTTGCGTTCAAATTTTTCCTGATCGTAGAAAATTTTGGCTGCAGCCTCTCCTTTAAAAACAATCGCCTTTTTTAAAAAAAGGCGAGTTTGGATAATATGGGTTTTGTTGTTTTTAAATTTATCTTGAAAGTAAGGATAGCCTTTCAAAAATATTCCCAATGAACTTTTCATAATCAATTTTAAAAATTTGAATACTTTTCATAAGTAAATTAATCAGTGGTTTCTCAGCTTATTGATTAACTCACTCTTATTCATCTTACTATAGCCTTCAATACCTATTTCCTTAGCTTTTTTATTTAAATCTTCTTTTGATCTATCTTCATACTTTTCAGCCTTACCTCCTTTTTTTCCTGAGTTAGGAGTGTTAGCTATACGAGCGGCCTTTTCTTTACTATTGCCTTCCTTCCGCAGCTCTTCGTATTTCTCATCATCTTTAATTTGTTTACCATGATCTTTAGCCATAATTAATATTTTAAGTGAAACTTTTAACGAGAAAAACCTTCTTACCTACTAGAATCATTTTTCATTTGCTGATACTTTTCAAATTGTTCAGCTGTAAGAATATTTCTAATTTCCCGTTCTTTTTCTTCCATAGTATTTTGATTATCAGTAGTAGTATTAGTAGCAGTAGTCTGCTGATCTGTGGAAGCATTCATTCTACTATCATATTTTTCTTCAAGGGCTTCTAGTCGGGTTTCCTGTTCTTCTGAGAGATTAAGTTGCGAATAGATTTGTGACATATCCCCACTATTTCTATTACTGCTCATTTGAGCATCCCGATTGTCATCTGCAGAATCTGCCATGGGTGGATTATGCGGATTAGTAGTGGGCAAATTGTCGTTCTGAGTGCCATTATTAGAATTTCGCTTATTGGCGTTATCGCACGATAGGATAATTGTGCTTGCAGCACACATAATCATTATTAGATTCTTTTTCATAACTGAATAGTTTTAATAGTTATTTTTTTTATGAAGTTCCTAACTTAATTGAAATTAGTAGGTCTTAAAAAAATATATAATTAGCACAATAGGTTTTTTATAAGCCTGAATTTCTGATCTCTGTTCTCAAAAAGATTTGGCATAGAAATCTTTCACTCGTTGCTAAGTGGTTTCAAAATAATTTGTGTGATAATTTATAGCGGTGTTAAACTATAACTCTAGTAATATGAGTTATTTTAAGCACAAATAATATGCTCACCTATTACAGGAATTATATTTCCGGTAAGCAGATTGCTCTCTTCACTGGCGAGATATACAAATGCAGGAGCAATTTCACTGGGAGAAACAACTCTTTCTGGTGAAATACCTTTTGATAATGAAGATAAATTAAAAGGAGAGGCTGATTGAGGTTGCCAACTGGAAAATGAGGATACACAATTAACGCGAATTTTTCTTGCCTCCAGAACCTTTGCTAGGGAATGAGTAAAATTTAAAATCCCACATTTATTGTTAGAATAATCAACAGTAAACTCTTCATTGCGAAAAGCGGTAATGGCTGTAGTGTTTATGATGCAATCCCCCTCATCTAAAATCTCTAAAAGAACTTTTTGCAAAATTAAATTTTGTTTGATGACCTTTATTATTGTTTCCGTTATATAAATAAATAATAGGAAGTGTGTCTATTTTCAACTTTTCATTAAGAAAGAAAACTAGAATTTAATTGACTGAAAATTGTACAAGAAAAAATTGTATATTTTCCATAGCATATTATGGAAAATACTCCTCAGACTCAGGAACGATTTACTTTGTTAGACGCTTTTTTAAATAATAAAGAAGTGCCCATAAGAGAATTTTATATTTCAGAATACCCTAAAACAAAACGCTTTATCCTTTCCAATGGCGGGACAATAGATAATGCGAAGGATGTTTTTCAAGAAGCTTATTTTTCAATTTGGAAAAGATTAAGCACCGGGAAGTTCGTTCCAAAAAACAGGTCAGAAATTGAAGCATATCTTTTTACAACGGCTAAAAATAAATGGATAGATCAATTAAGAGCTGAGTCAAAAAAGAAAAAAATTTCTATAAACGAAATAAATTATCAACTGGCTGTGGACGAAGTATCGCAAATCAGTGAATCTAATGAAAGAGACTATAAAATAACCTTAACCTTAACGGCTTTTGAAAATCTGGGTCAGGCGTGCAGAAATCTACTTACTCAGTTTTACTTCTATAAAATGTCTTTTAGAGAAATTGCAGAACAACTGCATATAGAAGAAGCTTCTGTAAAGAATAAAAAATACAGGTGCATCCAAAAATTAAAGGAATTAGCATCAAACAATTATAAAAAATGAATCCCCAAATAAATATAACCCCTGAAGAATGGGACCTAATTGAAGAATACCTCAACGAGGAAGCTGTTTCAAACGAGACAGTAATCTTGAAAGAAAAACTTACAGAAATATCTAATGTTCAAGAAAAAATACAACACGTAAAAAAAGTGAGACAAGGGATTGAGGATACTGTTCGACAATCCAAAATAAAAGAATTTCACGAGTATGTTTCAGTTGATGAAAAGAACTCAAATAGAAATACAAAACAAAATGAAAAAACAAAACTCTCTGCTATCTGGTTTGCCATTGCTGCGGTATTGGTGGTTTTAATTGGTCTTTTCTGGATGTTAAAAACCGAAAGTACATCAGAAAAAATATTTGCTTCCCATTTTACGCCAGACATTGGGCTACCACTAAAAATGGGCTCCAGTAATAACTATCAATTTTACGAAGGTATGCTGGATTATAAACAAGGTAACTACAAAGAGGCAACATTAATATGGGAAGTTTTATTAAAAAATAATCCTGAAAGCGATACCTTAAATTATTTTCTGGGAGTTACATATTTGGCACAGGGAAATGCATCAACCTCATTAAAATACTTAGAGAAGCAAAACCTTTTTGAAGAAGGTATGTTTAAAGAAGATGCGGCATATTATGCAGCACTGGCAAAAATAAAAGAAGGAAAATTTGAGGAAGCTAAAGTGCTCCTCAACAAGAACCCATCTACTAAAAATACAAACCTCTTGAATGATCTAAAGGAGCGATGAAAAGGACTGCCAAAATAATTATTTGTGCAATTACACTATTCCTTTTTGGCATCTCCCCTATTTATTCTCAAGAAAAACCAAAGTCTATAAATGACATTCATTTACTTATTAGCCAAGATTCCCTAGAGAAAGCCAGATCTATTATTACTACAAATATAGATCTGTATAAAATCCAGAAGCAATATGACAGCCTTGTACGATATATTCAATTTGAGGGTAGTTTTAAACTTAATAAAGGCAATACCCAAGTATCAATAAACAAGGCTAAAAAACTTACAGATTATATTGCTGCTACTGGAGATCCACACTTTATTAAACAATCTCTCACCGAAATGGGGTGGATCTATGATGATGCAGGACAAACCGGAAAGGCGTATGATCTCCTCCTAGAAGCCGTAGAACCTACTTCGCTTATTACTGAACCCCAAAACACAGACGCAGCCTCGGTTCAGTACAGCTTGGGGTATTATACTACTAAGATTGGTAATTACCCATTATCAAAAAAACATTTTTTAAAATCACTTGCGCTTTTAAAGAAGAGCAAGAAGGAAGACTACGTTTTTTACAACCAGATATACAATTCATTAGGTGGGCTCTTTTGGCAGGAAACAAAATTGGACAGTGCGAATTATTATTTTGAGGAAGCGATAGCTGTTTTAGAAAAAACGGACACTACAGACATTAAAAATAAATTATACCGCCCAAGTCTTATTAAATTAAATAGGACCATCATTCTCAATGCTATGGGCAAGAATAAACAAGCTATTGACCTCTCGTATGAACTCATCGAAGATCTACAAACATACATTGATAGTTCTATTGACGAGTTGGCTATTAAAAGTGCTAAAGGGAACCTTTTTACTGCTTTAGATAATCTGGCCTCCTATCATAACACCTTAGGAGAATATAAGCGCAGTGAGGAGATTATGGAATATTCTTATGCTCAAAAGCAAAAGGTATTTGAAGAAAATGATATCATCCTTATAATTTCGCATATCATATTAGCAGAAGCGAAAACTGCTAATCGAGATTTTGAAGGAGCGGCAAAACATGCAGACAAGGCTTTAGAACTTTTTAAAGATAGTGCAGGCGAAGATTTATATTGGAAAGCCGCTGCATTATCTACTAGGGGTACCATTTATGAAAATACCGGAAATATGTCAATGGCCAAGCGCTATTATGAAATGGGCGATCAAGTCTATAGAACTTCCTTAGAGCACACTTATACTAAGGAATTTTTAGATCATCTCATTGAACTTTCAAAATTTTATGTAAAAAATCACGAGGATCAAAACGCCATTGTAAAAGCAAAAGAAGCCTATGATTATGTGCATCAAGGCAGTTTGCAAAAAACCCTGCAGGAATTTTACCAAACCCTAAATCTATCGGAGGTCTATTATAAATTAAAAAATTATGAAGAATCACTAAAGTATAGTACTGAAGCTATCAAATTCAATCTTTCTAGTGATGAAACTAAAATGAGCAGCTCAGATTCCATTTTAGTTCAATACCGAAAACCAAGTGCCATCTTCATAAACACAGCATCAACCTATTACCTTAGCGAAAACAAAACACCAGAACTATTAGATCAATTATTGGAGAAAATTAAACAAGCAATATCAATTTTAGAACAACGTAAAAAAGTAGTAACTACTCATGAGGATGTTACTATACTTATTAATGAAAATGAAGAACTTTTCAATTTTGCTAAAAAACTCCAATTAGAACTTTATGAGTTAACAAAGGATGAAGCTTATCTAAACCAAGTCATTTCGCTTCACGAATCTGCTATTTACAATAGGATCAGGTCTCGTCTTAATCTTCGTGAAAACTTAACATTTAAGAATATTCCTAAAGAAATTTTAGAAAAGGAAACCGAATTAAAAAATAATTTGGTAATCACTATTAATAATTCGGAAAAAGGCATTTCAGAATATATTACTGCTTCAGAAAAATGGGATGCGTTTATCCAAACACTTCAAAAAGACTATCCCCAGTATTACAAAATGCGCTACGCAACCCTTGAAGAACCCATTAATGACTTACAAGACAATATACCAGAAAACACAACTTTAGTGCGCTATCTTTTTATTGAGGATAATCTGTATGCCTTTGTTGTGACCCATATTGATAAAAACCTAATTTTTCTAGAAAGTTCTATTGTTAAAGAACATTTAGAACAACTTGCCAAAGAGGATTATTCTGTAGAAAATAAAAGCAAATTACTTTTTGAACTTTACACAGCACTCTGGAAACCATTAGAAAAAAATATTAAAACAAAAAAGGTCATCATCATTCCAGATAGGGAATTGTTCAATTTAAGTTTTGAAATGCTGACTCCAAAACCGATCAACGATTATCATGAATTCTCTACCAATAGTTTGTTAGCAAACTATGATATCTCATATAATTTCAGCCTTTTGTTGTTTAAGAATAATCAAAAGGTAATGGATTACCCTGAAAATTATGTAGGATTTGTTCCCGGCTTTAATAAAGAAATGAAACGTGAATACCAAATTGGCCTTAATGATTCTATGCAATTGGATCAGGCATACTTAACATTACTGCCGCAACCTTTTAGCGAGAACTTAATTAAAAAATATTCACGTGTATTTGATGGAGCTTATTTTATGAATCAAAATGCCAGCAAATCCATATTTGCAAAAAATGCCAAAGAGCATAAGATAATTCATATAGGCACCCACGCAGAAACAAATAACATTAGCCCAGAACTTAGCCGATTAGTCTTTGCAAAAAATTCTGGAAGCAATTTAAACTATGATGAAAACTCCCTGTATGCCTATGAGATATATAATCTGGACCTTTCTTCTAACTTAGCTGTATTAACAGCGTGCGATACTGGTAAACCCACATACCAACCGGGTGAAGGAGCTATTTCTTTAGCACATGCCTTTAATTATGCGGGAAGTGAAAGTATTTTAACCAGCCTGTGGGATATTGATGAAGTTTCTAGCACTCAAATCGTATCTAACTTTTACGAATTTCTAGAAAATGGACTACCTAAAGATGAAGCCCTTAGAAAAGCAAAACTAAAATACCTTTCAACAGCCGAGGGTCGTGGAACTTCGCCAGAATATTGGGCAGGTTTAGTGTTGATTGGCGATAGTTCTCCAATACAATTGAAACATACTTCCAATCCTGCTTGGTGGTGGATTATAGGTGTACTTCTAGTAGCAATAATCCTTTTTTATTTTGTTAGAAAAAAGAGATCATAAAAACCATAATTCCATTTCTAATACGATCCCTACTTATACCCTATTCCAACTACAATTGCTGTATTTCCAAAATGGGAAATATCTAGACTTCATATTCTTATAAAGTTTTTTAAAATTAGTCATAAAATTCAATCAGTATAAGAAATGACAGATAATCATTATTACTGTTTATTTTTTGTAAAAAGTGATGACCTTTTTTAAAAGTTCCGTTAAAAAAATAGAAACCACCCACAAATGTGTTTCAATAAGTTTAAAAACCTAATTTTTTTTAACGCTAACTCCAGCTATTATGAAACGATTACTACTATTCTCTGTGTTGTGCCTGTTTTTTATAAATCTTTCTGCCCAAACTAAAACTTGGATTGGACCTTCGGAAGGATTCTTTAGCGAACCTACCTTTTGGAGTCCATCGGGTGTCCCAGGCTCGTCAAATGATGTTATTATCCCCACGGGGAGCAATATTATTTTAAACGGCGCAAACATTAAATCCATTGTTTTGCAAGGCAATGCCATTGCAATTATGGCGCACGACCTCATTTTTTCATCTTCTTCTTCAATTGCCGCAAACGCTACTTTGAACTGCACTAGTGGAGTCTTACAAGGTAGTGGTACTTTGACAAATAATGGTAACTTTAATGTAAATGGTGGTATATCAATAAGAGACACCGTAACAATAATTAATAATGGGGCCTTCACAGTAAATTCCACTGGCTTTCTCTATTTGGGATACGGAAGCCCAATTCTTAACAATACCGCATCAGGGGTTATAAATCTCAACGCAGAGAGTGGGACTCTCTATGGACAAGTGGGGGAATTGACCATTATAAATTCAGGTCTTATCAAAAGAGCCCAAGGTACGGGAGACTATCGGATTGAAATCCCCTTAAAAAACAATAATGGCACCATTTCAGTTGAAAATGGAGACTTATCCATATCCAACCCAGCTACTGTACTTACTGACGGGATTTATAATGTTGCCGAAGAAAGCATTTTAAATTTGAATCACACTTTTACTTGTGTTGGTACGCTCACCGGGCAATTGGACGGATCCATAAATTGGGCAGGAACCCTAAATATAGATCCGGGTACGGAGACATTTTTAAACTTTAATGACCCCGAAGGTTTTAATTGGATGTCGGGTCAGTTCAGTGGCGACGGGACCCTTACTAATATAGGAATAATGAATTGGGAATCTAGTTCATCCAAATCTATTAGAGGAATTTCCACTCTAACAAATGAAGGCGTAATTAATGAAAATGCCACTGGTTTACTGTTATTTGGTTATGGTAGCCCAACCCTCAATAATACTACATCTGGTGTTATAAATCTTAACGCAGAAAGTGGCTCCTTTTATGGTCAATCTGGGGTATTGACCGTCATAAATACAGGGCTTATCAAAAGAGCTCAAGGCGCAGGAGACTATAAGATTGAAATTCCCCTACAAAACAATAACGGAATCATTTCAGTAGAAAAAGGGGTCTTAACATTATCCCACCCCGCTACTGTACTTACTGACGGGATATACAATGTGAGCAGTGACGGGATTTTAAATTTGAACCACACTTTTACTTGTGTTGGCACGCTCACCGGGCAACTGGACGGATCAATAAATTGGGCAGGAACTCTGAATGTGGATCCTGGCACGGAAGCAATTTTAAATTTTAATGAACCGGAAGGTTTTAATTGGATATCGGGTCAGTTTAGTGGCGATGGAACCCTAACCAATATAGGAACAATGAATTGGGAATCTAGTTCATCCAAATCTATTAGAGGAATTTCCACTCTAAAAAATGAAGGCGTAATTAATGAAAACGCCACTGGATCCCTTTATTTTGGTTACGGGAGTCCAACGCTAAACAATATGGCATCCGGTGTTATAAATATCCTAACTGATGGTTCAATTTCGGGGCAAAATGGATATGTTACTATTATTAATACTGGAATTATAAAAAAGGATCTCAGTACCGGTAATTTTATCATTGATGGTTTCATAACCAATTCAGCTCCCGGAAAAATTATCTCCGAAATGGGACTTTTACAATTTGGTTATGGAACTTTTCAAGGCGACGGAATTTTGACGGGGAACGGGTCAATAGGACTCCATAACGCTACAGTTTTTGAGGGAACTGTTTCTCCAGGAGGCATCCCCGGAACCCTCACCTATAACGGCAACTATATCTCCTCTGCAAATGCAATCTTGTCCACGGAATTATATGGGCCAAACGCAGGAATTGAATATGATGTTTTTGATATTCAGGGTAATGCCATTATGGAGGGTAACATCGATCTATCTTTGGGTTTTGCTCCAAATGTTGACGATGAGTTTATTGTGGCTACCACTACCGGAAACATCACACAATGCAACCTTCCTCCTACTGTAAGTGCTGAATTTGAAGGTTCTCGGTATACTTTTGACGTGATATGTAGAAATAACAATGAAGTAGTCTTAACAGTTAATGAAATCGCTTTGGGCATAACGGATAACACGTTAAACAACCTATCATTTTATCCAAATCCCACCAACGGCAATTTTAAGATTGATCTGGGCAAAGAATATGCTGATCTTACCCTACAAATTTTTAATATGTTTGGTCAGGTAATTTCTTCACAAAAATATGCTTCCGCAAAACTAATAGATCAGGAAATTATCGCTTCCCAAGGTATCTATTTTGTAAAAGTTCACACTAAAGAAGGCGCCTCAAAAACATTTAAAGTAATAAAAAGATAAAATTAAAAAGGTTGATTATATACTAAAACAGCTTAACTTTTTCTGGTGTTTTGTTAAAACCGAAAATTTCTTTGTGAGATTTTCGGTTTTTTGATGTCTAATTTATCGTCATCTACTAACTCATTACTCAATTATTTGGTTTATAGTGCCTATTTCAAAAAAAAGGAAACATAAAAATCATCTTAAGCACAAATAATATGCTCACCTATTACAGGAATTATATTTCCAGTAAGCAGATTGCTCTCTTCACTGGCGAGATATACAAATGCAGGAGCAATTTCACTGGGAGAAACAACTCTTTCTGGTGAAATACCTTTTGATAATGAAGATAAATTAAAAGGAGAGGCTGATTGAGGTTGCCAACTGGAAAATGAGGATACACAATTAACGCGAATTTTTCTTGCCTCCAGAACCTTTGCTAGGGAATGAGTAAAATTTAAAATCCCACATTTATTGTTAGAGTAATCAACCGTAAACTCTTGATTGCGAAAAGCGGTAATGGCTGTAGTGTTTATGATGCAATCCCCCTCATCCAAAATCTCTAAAAGAACTTTTGTAATATTCAAATAAGGATAAATTGCACAAGTGTTCTTAAAGTTGTCAATAGAAGTTTTAGCATCGGATTTTTTAGTAAAACGTATTGCAGTATTGTTTACCAGAATATTTATTTTAGAAAAATTTTTGAGGTATTTCTTCTTTAAGGAATAGCAAAAATCTGGACATGTATAGTTCCCTTCGATTAATAGACATTTCGAGTTTTCTTT
>CAXBEL010000156.1:0-10755 GCA_963974735.1 uncultured Flavobacteriaceae bacterium
TTATTTATTGCAAACAATAAGAAAATCTTAAGCACTAGTTGTTGTAATAAATTACCCATTTTGGAAATTCTTTATTATTATTAAATTTATCCCTCAAAAAAACAAGGTTATTACTTTGGCCATCTCTTTTGCGTACTAGTAAATAGGTGTTTTCTTTAGATGAAATCTTGACCAGCTCATTGATTTTGGCTTGATCATTTAAGTCCCAAAGTCCTTCTGTCCAATTTAGGTTTTTCTGAAACTGGATTTCTCGATTTGTGGTATTATGATTTAACTTCAATGTGATTTGCTTAGCATTTGTATAGAAAGGAATTGACGAGAGTAGATAGTCATACACTAATACCTTCTTATTCTTTTTACACGATGCTGTATTTACAAAATGCATCATTTCTTTGGTAGAATTGATAATGCTACTGTTGGTATTTAAAACAGAAGTTGACACCAATAAAATTGCCATACCAAATACTGCTGCTATTACTGCGGGCTTGTATTTTTTTTCATTTTCTACGTAATAATTTGTGGCCAACGCAAATAAGGTTGTCAGAAGTGCAATTACCATTGTATAGCTTGAAATATTGATAAAGTCAGGCTGTATAATCCAGAAGCCAAAAAGGCTAAGAAAGATTAAGCTTATTAAGCCTAAATAAGTCACGCTTATTATCTTTCTACTTATTTGAGAAATATTTACTAACTGATAACCTAAATAAATAGCCACCATCCAGAATAGCGGTAGGATATACAAAATAAGCTTGGTGCTAAATACTGAGAATAGCACGAGAAGGACTGAGCTAGAAATTAATAACAATTGAGCTTCCTTGGTCTGATTTGTAAGAGATTTGATTTTATTTTTAAAATTTGGAATTATACTCAGCCACCAAGGGAGCAACAGGGCTAGAACAATAGGTAGATAAAACCAAAAAGGCTTAGCCCTATTATAAGAATTACTATTTATTCTTGACAATAACTGTTCTTTGAGAAAATAGCTCCATAGAATTGGATTTTCCCACAGGACTAGTAAATACCAACTTGAACCAATACTTATGCAGAGAATCACTCCAAATATATGATGCATACTTACCTTGGAGCCAATCTTAAAGATTAATTTATAGGTTACGATGTATGCTAAAATAAAAAGTAATGCCACAGGCCCTTTCGTCAAAAGGGCGAGTCCTACTAAACTATAAAACAGATATAGAAAAATTATCTTTCTCTTACAAATATAAATTTGCCAACAATAGATTGCCGCCATAATAATGGTAGTCAGAAAGGCATCAGTAGTAAGGTTTCGGCTAGATATGAGCACTATAGGCATTGCGAAATAAATCAATCCAGAAAGAAAGGCGGTTTTTCTATTATTGAAAAGTAATTTGGCAAGACCATATACGGTCAACAATTGTAATACAATGGCGACCTGAATAAAAAATCGTGCGCCGAACTCATTAATGCCAAAAATTCGATAGCCCAAAGTAGTGATATAATAAGTTATGGGCGGTTTATGAAAATGGAAAATCCCAAGCAATTGTGGATTGAGATAATCACCAGAGAGAAACATCTCTCGGCTTATTTCTGAGTAGCGGGCTTCACTGGTCTCAGCAAAACCATAAGAACCAAGCCCGATTATCAACAATATAAAAACGAGACAAACAAAAATAAGATAGTAGCGGTCGGTAGTGTTCCTTAATTTCACAGTTACATTTTAAAATGTAAAACTGAATACACAATCTTTAGCTATTTGAAAGAAGATCTTAAGGACTCCTGAAAAACAATAAGTATAATCACTATTATTACTTGAAGGCTTACAGCCCTTTTATATGGGAGAAACTCTTACTTCACTTCGTGATAAAGCATTTACATATGAGAACAACTATTTTATCTGATTTTCTCTGGAAGTCTTATTCAACGCGTTCAGCTCATCTTTTGCTTTAAAAAGAATATTGCTATATGGATATGGTATTTCGATTCCTTCTTTATCAAATCGGTTTTTAATGATTTCAAGTAGCTCACATTTTAGTTCAAAAGCGTTTCCAGGATTTGCCGCCCACGCCCACGCTCTTAATGTTATTGAAGATTGACCCACAGTAATCACCCGAATCGGTGCAATGTCATCATCTTTACTTTTACCGAGCATTGGCCTATGATCGACGAACAATTCGTGTTTTATCACTTCTTCTTTCATTATCTGTTTTGCATTTGAAATATCTGTAGTGTAAGAGATGTCAATTTCTATCCATTCACAACAAATATCCTCTGCAAAATTTGAATTGACAATGACTTCATTGCTCATAATAGAATTGGGAATGATGACACGTCTATTCTTGAAATTACGTATAACCGTATGACGTAAGGTAACATCTTCAACAACTCCATCGTTTCCTCTTACGGAGACCATATCGTTCAATCTATAGGGTTTAGTAAAGACAATCATTATTCCACTGATAAAATTCGAAAGAACTTGCTGTGAGGCAAATCCAATAACTGCTACCAATAGGCCTGCACCGGCGAGGACAGTCGTTGCGATACTTCTTAAATCAGGGATAGTCAAAATGATAAAGGCAAGTCCCATAAAAACAATTAAAACGCGAACTATTCTCTGCAAAAACTTTGCACTAGTGGAATTGAAACTGTCTTTTCTCATTTGCCTTTGTATCACTTTTCCAATAAAATGGTTGAATGAGTAATACACCAATAGGGTAATTAATACTATTGCAAGCATCTGTAAAAGCAGAAATGCTTCTTGCCTGGATATATCAAAAAAATCTTTCAACGTGTCTATTTTTTTAATTGAGTATTTTTTATTCTAAATGCCTGATAAACTAAGAATGATTTCCATAGTATTGATCACGCTAATTTTTAGAAGCCATAGACTATTTTAATAATTAATCGGTTTATAAGTATTTATTCTGAAACAGAATATGAATTTCAGAAAGTAAAGCAAATGTAGTCAGCCATTCTTTAGATAATTGTAAGTCAATCAAAAGTTAGCTGTATGGTGTTTGAAGAATAAGTAATACCAGATTTACTACTCAATAAATTTGTAACCCACCCCTTTACGGGTCTTGAAATGGTGCTCGCCGATTTTTTGACGTAATTTTGTTATATGTACATCGATTGTTCTTCCCTTCAGGGTTAAATCATTTTCCCAAACCTCCTTTATTATCTCCTCACGACTAAATACTTTGTCAGGTTTAGATGCCAAAAGGGATAAAAGTTCAAATTCTTTCTGTGGCAGGTCGATTTCCTTTTTGTTCATATAAACCATATATTTTTCCTGATCTATTACGATATCGCCACGAGTCATAATATTTTCAGATGGAGGTATGGGTGCCTCTAATCTTCGGAGAAGAGCGTTTACCCTTGAAATAAGGACTTTTGGTTTTATTGGCTTAGTGATGTAGTCATCTGCACCCATATCTAAACCTGCTGCTTCGGAATAATTTTCCCCTCTCGCAGTAAAAAATGTGACAAGTGTATTCTTAAGGATCTTTGACTTTCTTATTTCAAAGCAAGTTTCCAAACCGTCCATTTCCGGCATCATTATATCCAAGATAATTAGATGGGGTCTTAATAATTTGGCGTCGATGAGACCTTCTCTTCCATTGCTTGCTGTAAATACCTCGTAGCCTTCTGAGCCTAAAATAACACGGAGTAAATCGAGTATTTCGGCATCATCATCAATTAACAGGATTTTTAATTCCCCTTTGTTCATAAGCGAGAAAATAATGATAGACTTTTCGAGTATAGATTCAGTTCAATCAAAAAAATGTAATCATATAATAAATAAAGAGAATCCGTTCAAACGTTTTGAATAGGCGATAAAACTAATTTAATGGCTAATTCCGAAAACAAGTGATACGTAAAAAATGGATTTAAATTTTGCCGCCAGCTCCAAGAATAGGTATTAAACGGATTCTCAATTTTATAACCTACTAATTAATTGTAGGAAACGTATATCCTGTCCAAGCGAAGGCCGTAACGTCAGCTCCGGTATTATCTGCTACCACATTAATGGTTGCCCCGACATCATTTTTAATATCCGTTGCATCCAATACACCAAAGACTGAAACATCAATAGTAAATAAAGGAGAACCAGGTCCTGCGCTATCGGTAAGGTCTATAAAATCAGCCGCAGTCCCAGCACTTTGGCCTGATGCCGCTTGGATGCCTATCAAAGCATTGGTAATAGTCCCTGCGCTTCCCCTTCTTATTTTAATCATATCAGAAAGTTCCACTGTAGATTGATGAAGCAGGGTAATGTCTGAAATAGTTGGGTTTGCTCTTGGAGTAGCATCATTGTTGTCGGCATTACTATCTGCTTCAATTCCTCGTGGATCAGAAGTAACATCATTATATCCATACTCACGTATGCCATATAGATTTGTGGCCGTGCCTGTCCAACCATCAGTCCAATCGAACATATCATCTTTTGCGTTGACTATTAATATATTAGTGGCATTAACCGTTCCCCCAAAAAATTCAACACCGTCATCATCGCCATTATAAGCAGCAATATTCTCTACTACTGTACCGCTTCCAACACCATAAAACGTGAACCCGTTGAATTCCTGCTCACCGTTGATTCTTGCACCAGAATATTCAACAATGACATATTTAATAGTTCCCGAAGAATCATCCGAAACCGTACCACCGTAGGTTAGGCCTACTACTTCTGCCGTAGCTGTCTCCCCTAAATTTATAGGTGCTCTACCTGCTACAATCAAACCGCCCCAGTCGCCCGGCCTTGGATTTGAAGCTCCAGATGTTAATGTAATTGGATTTGAAGCTGTTCCTGACGCATTAATTTTTCCGTCTTGCTCTATTGCAATAAAAACATTTGTGCCACCAGCTTGAGCCTCTACTCTTGTTCCCGGTTCTATGGTTAAAGTCGCTCCCGGTTTTACGGTCAAAGAACCTGATAAGGCCCAAGTTTGGTCGGCAGTTAAGGTCACATTTCCCGTAACATCGCCCTTAAGGTCGGTCGGGTCTAAATCAGGATCATCCTGTCCGGTAATCTGACCATCTTTTTCAGCTGCTACAGGAGGAGTAGTTCCACCATTGTCCTTTGAACAGGAAGCAAGAAGTGCCGTAACAGCTAAACTCATTAAAAAAATTCTCGTTTTTTTCATCATTTTTTGATTTAAAGATTAATTATTGATTTAAGATTAAAATTTATAGTTAATGCCAAGTGAAAGGACTATTCCCTTTTTAAAGTTGTTAATGACTATCTTATTTCCATTCACGTCTTTTTGGGTAAGCTCTAGGTTAGGGTCAAGTACATTTTTTGCGGCAAAATTGAGTCCTAAATGTTTTCCCAGTTCTGTTCTCACAACGAAGTCCAATGTTGGTATACCGGTCTCAACGATATTTCCTTTTTGTTGAACCCCGATGGAGTAAATCCTATCGCTGAAATAGTTAAGTACTGCGGAAGCCGTCATATCCGAATTGGATTTTTTTATCCTGTAAGTAAGGTCAGAATTCAGAAGAAGGGGCGAAGCTCCCTCCAACTGATCTTCCTGGTTTGTGAAATTTGTGGAGGGATTAGATAGATCTTGTTTTGAGTATAGGTAAGAGGCATTCAATCCAGCGGAAAGGTTGTTTTGGGTTTCTCCATCAACACTTTCCCTATCGAATATATTTTTTCTGATTTCCAGCTCTGCACCCGCGACATCTGCTTTATTGCCGGAGTTGATATAGGATAATTGGTTCGCTGCTGAATTTACCTGTATTCTGTTGATAGGATTTATTATACGCTTATAGAATCCTGTTAAGGAAATGATTTCATTAGAGCTCAAATAATATTCATATTTAATATCAACATTATAGTTGTCCGAAGGTTTTAAATCTGGATTACCAAAACTTGCGAAATTCACATCTTCATATAAAAATGGGGCAACCTCTTTAAATTGTGGGAATGTATAGGATTTGCTTCCTGCCAACCTGAAAATGCTGCTTTCGGATATGCTGTATTTGAGATTTATAGATGGTAGAAAGTAATTATTAATCAATGTTGAAGGATCTACATTTAAATCAAACTCACTAGAAGATAGGTTGGTGTTCCAATTTACATATTGGTTCACATTCTCATATCTGATTCCTGCAATCGCCGATAAATCATCTGTAAAAGAGTATAAGAATTGCGCAAAGCCAGCGTGAATTGTTTTTGTGCCTTCGTAAAAGAAGGGGGTTAAAGGGTCAAAATCAGAACCAAAACCATTGTTTGTCAATAACCGAAAGGTGCCGTTTGAAAGGTTTTCCTGATTGAATAGACCGTCTGGATTATTAATATCCACAATAGTAGGCGATGGGAAGTCGTGATTGAATTGTAAAAAATTAAAATTGCGGTCGGTTTTTCTGAAATTATAACCAATTTTGAGATTGCTTTTTTTTGCTTCGTCTAAATTATCGCCAATTTTGTAGTCCAAGTAAGCCTTTCCTGTAACTTCATTTTCTGAAAGATCCGAAAAGAAACGATGGTTGTAACTAGGTGTGCCAGTTGCTACCTCATAGTTTGTACCGTCAAAAACATAAGTGTTCTGCCTTCTATCGGGTTCATTACCGCGGGTAGTATTATATCCCGCATCTAAATTTAATCCCAGATTGTCGGAAATCTTAAAAGCGAACAATAACTGGTTTACAAATAGGTTGTTATTGTTGACCTGTTGCCTCCTAATAAAAGCTGAATCGCCTTCTTCTTCTGAAATATTAGCGGATTGACCAATGTAATCTCCAACCGCTTGCGTATTGTTGTGAATATATAATGAGTTGTAGGTAATAGATCCTTTTTCGTCAAATCGATATACAAAATTCCCCATAAGTATTTGAGAAACATTGTAGTTGTATTTGGAAAAATTCAAGTCCCGTAGTGGTAGGCCTTGAGCATTTATAACTTTAGTATTGCCATTTTGATAGACATAGCGATTATCTATACTACCAATGATGAGGGCGCTAAAGGAATCCTCATTGTTAAAAGTAAACTTTTTGCCCAATTGAAGGGAAACAGAATTGTTTAATTGAAGATTTTGAGAATTTGGCCCATAAGAATTTTTGAAATCATATGTATCCAAACTGGTAATCGATACATTTTTGCCAATTCCGAACCCAAGAGGTTTAGCGCCATCTACAGTCAAAAACTGCTGATTTACGGCACGGGTGTTGAAACCACTCCCAATTTTAATCTTTAAATCATTTTTTCCATAAAGTTCTTTGGACACAATATCAATATTGGCCCCAGCCACATCACCGTAAATTTCCGCATCAAATGTCTTGTTGATTCCGACACTGTTAATGATATCCGAACTGAAAAAATCAAGAGCGATATTCTTATATTCAGGATCTTCAGAGGGCAGTGGAAGTCCATTGAATGTTGATGAATTATACCTATCACCTAAACCTCTAACAAAAACGTTTTTAACGCCTTCCTGTTTGCTAACACCAGATACTTTGGTAACAGCTGCCTCAGCATCACCCACTCCCTTACGGGCCAGTTCTGCTGATCCTATGGCTGTTTTAATAGCAACGGCTTTCTTTTGTTCTAATAACAAGGCAACTTCGGAATCTCTTCTAGCTACTGTTTTTACAACAACTTCATCAAGTGCCGCTGCACTTGCGCCGAGTACTACGTTAATTTCGGTTACTTTATCAGCTAATACCTTGACATTTGGAACTTCTATTGATTCATATCCTACGAAGCTAAAAACCAAGGTATAGGAACCGATATCAAGATTCTCTAAAGAATACAACCCATCATAATCCGAAGTCGTTCCTTTAGACGTCCCTTTAATCAGGATGTTTGCAAATGGAAGAGGTTCATCATTTACTTCTTTGTCTTGGATTAAACCGACAATAGAACCTTTGGATTGCTGGGCAAAACCAATAGAGCTTATGCAAATAAAAAGTATAAGTAAAGAGCCTTTTGAAAATGAGCTATTTTTCCAGACAATAGACGTCTGAAAACTGTTATAAGTATATGTGAAAATTTGCTTCAACTTTGCCTATTTTTAAATTATGGGTCGAAACTATCGGGCAAATTGTAAGAGACTTTGAAGGAAATCTTAAATGGTATCTGCGAGAGGTTATTTTAAGGAGATTTGAGAAGACTAGACGCTAGGAGTATGAAAAAATGAACTTATTATATTTGAAAATGAAAAGGAGAAAATGTCAGCAAATACAGTAGTTTTGAGGAGTTTCATTTTGAAAAAACTATATTTATATATTGCATTAATAATCCAATATTATGTTTGAGTTAACTCCTTATTAAGCCTGCGTTAACTTCAAAAATTAGCTATTTTTGACTCAATTTTCCGAGAAGGAGTAGTTAAGAATCTTGAACTGGATTTAAAAGTTGATAACACTGTCTAGTGCATCATCTGCATCTTTATGAATAAAGTTTGCTTGATAACGGATGGTAGTTGTAACCGAAGAGTGGCGATACAGTTTCTGCAACATTTGAATAGGGATTTTATCTCCAGATATATTTCCAAAGCTATGTCTAGCAATGTGCATACTGATGTTTTTATTTATGCCAAGTTGTTTAGCCGCAATCTTCAATCTTCTATTTATGTTTCTAGTTATTGATTGAGTGCGTTTTGTTACTTCTTCAGAATCGCCAAGATTTATATCTTTCATTTGGGGAAATACAAGGTTATCGTAAGACGAATCTTCCCTATACAAATTAAAAATATCAATGGCTTTATCTGGTACTTTAAGAGAAACAAGTTTACTGTTTTTGTTCATACGATAGAGTAAGCGCCCATCATTAAAATCTGACCATTTTAATTTTAATACATCACCCACTCTAATACCGGCAAAGTAAAAGCTAACAAGCCACAAATGAATAGCCTTTTGTTGAGCTTCGGTAATTCCTTCAGCATTTTCAAGTATTTGAATTTCATCTGTAGTGAAGCCTATTTTTTGAGATTCAGGTATTCTAATGGTCATTTTACCTTTTCCAAAAGGGTATAGACCTCTATCGGTAAATGATTCTGAAATAGCCAAATTAAATATTGTTCTTGTAAGGATAAGATAGTTCACTACCGTTCTTGGCGAAAGGTTTTTTTGATGTAAAAGATAGGTTTCAAATTTTTTAAGAACCGTAACACTGAGCTTATTAAAAGGAAGTGAATCTTTGCCAAGAAATTCCTTGAACTTTTTAAGTCGGCCGAACTCAGTGTCATATTGATGGTGTTTGTTTCTATTCTTTAAATTTTGAAGATGCATTTCAGCCACATCGAAAAAATCAAGACCTTTAGTAACTATGATTTTATTTTTTATTTCTGAAACTGTCTGATATTCAGAATTCATTTCAGATTTTATAACCGTATCGTTTGCTTCTGCAACCTTAGTGGTAACAAAATTATTTAAGATATTAGAATTAGGATGTGATTTGCGGACATTCCGATTAGTTTCATCCCAATACTTTTCTTCAATGTATTGACCGGTATTTAAATAAGAACTTTTACGATCTTTTGTTATTCTAATTGCGATGGGAAACAGCCCTGCTTTGTTTTTCTTTTTCCTTAATACTACTCTTACTGTCGCCATAGCAAAATATTTAGATTATAAAGATAATAATTTTAGGTACAACATAGGTACAACATTTGTTGATTTTGTTTGATATCAAATGGCATTAAAATATATTATATTCCTTATAATACATTGATAAACAGTATATTTATGGTAATATACTATATTAGTATCAAAAACTCATAACCCGAAGGTCACTGGTTCGAGTCCAGTTCCCGCTACTAGCAAAAAAAAGGCTTCACAGAAATGTGAAGCCTTTTTTTATTTTGAAATATTCGCTTAATAATAAGTTTTGAATTGGCTCTTTTTTTAAGCTAAAATCGGTGTAATTACATCATTAAATGATAATTACCGTTTGAGGACTTTAATTAATAACATTGATCCCGAGGCGGTTCTTATAAAAATGATCTAACACCAGAAGAATTAATAAGCGCGATACAATCAATTATTACAGCCAAGAACCCTTATTTTTAAAGTGACTTACAAATTATAGAAATTTTCAGATATTGATTACGCTGTCCAGAGCATCATCGGTATCCTTGTGAATAAAATTCGCTTGATAATTTAAGGTAGTCTTTAAATCCCTGTGTCGATAACGTCATTAAAAGGTGGGTCTTGTCCCCGTTAATATTCCCAAAACTATGTCGAACAATATGATTTGATAGATTCTTATATGTCAGTGTAGGGCTATGGGTTTCAGGTATTTATTAAATAGCTTAGTTGCATTTCTTGTCTTTCTAAAATTTCTTCATTGCCGTAAGAATTAGTATTTTTTAAAAAAGGGAAAACATAGCCGTTATTTTCTGCTTGGTCTTTTTTTGTATTAGTGTAATAGTGTAATATGGTGTTAGCTTTATCTGGTATTTTAAGACTTAGAGGCTTTTAACTTTTTTCATGATGAAATATGTAATTGAAAACTACTTCAGACTTCTAAGCGAATAATATAATCTTATTGAATTTCTGAATGCTTTGTGTATACCTTCCTTTTTAAATTAGAGAGTGAAGGAATAAAATAAACGTTATTATCAGAGGTTTCTATATTCTCTAGGCGTATATCCGGTACTTTTTTTAAATAACCTATTAAAATGCTGTGGATATTTAAACCCTAGTTCATAAGCGACTTGACTTATTGATTTATCAGCATCAAAAATGCGGTCTTTTGCGAGGTCAATTAGTTTTAAATGAATGTGATCTATAGCAGATTTTCCGGTTTCTTTTTTGATGAGATCACCCAGA
>CAXBEL010000157.1:0-10738 GCA_963974735.1 uncultured Flavobacteriaceae bacterium
TGCCTGTCCCATACCAATGCATCCCATACAACCACTTTGATGAAAACGTGCACCTGCGGTAATCAAATTAGCAAATGCTTTTGTATCTATCATATTTTGAATAATCTGACGACTTGTGGGGTTAACATCAAAAGAAACGTCTTGACTCACAGATTTTCCCTTCACAATGGCTCCTGCTATCCAAAAATCCCTTAGTCCGGGATTTGCAGAAGACCCTATAACCACCTGACTGATTTTTTTACCGGCAACTTCAGACACAGGGACTACATTTCCTGGGCTCGTAGGTAAAGCAATTAGTGGGACCAGATCATCTAAGACTATCTCCTCATGCAAATCATATTCACAACCTTCATCGGCAAGGAGTTCTGTCCAATCATCTTCCCGATCCTGAGATTTCAAAAATCTTTTTGTTTCTTGATCACTGGGAAAAACAGTTGTGGTAGCTCCTAATTCTGCACCCATATTTGCAATCACATGACGATCCATTGCGCTTAAATGCTTTAGACCATCACCATAATATTCTATTATTTTACCTACACCACCTTTAACATCGTGTCTGCGCAGCATCTCGAGAATAATATCCTTAGCACTAACCCAATCAGGTAAATTCCCAGTTAATTTTACACCCATAACTTGGGGCATTTTTACAAAATAAGGTTGACCGGCAATTGCTGCGGCAACATCCAATCCTCCCGTACCTATTGCAAGCATTCCCAAAGATCCTGCAGCGCAACTGTGACTATCGCTTCCTACTAATGTTTTGCCTGGTTTCCCAAAACGCTCCATATGAACGGGATGACTCACGCCATTTCCTGGACGACTAAACCACAAACCAAACTTCTGTGCAGCACTATGCAAAAAAGCATGGTCATCTGCATTTTTATAATCTGTTTGCAACAGATTATGATCTACATACTGAACAGCAACCTCGGTTTTAGCCCTATCCAGATTCATTGCTTCCAATTCTAACTGTACTAATGTTCCTGTAGCATCCTGTAATAATGCTTGGTCAATTTTAAGACCTATCTCTTTTCCCGGAGTAAGTTCTCCGCCAATAAGGTGATCATTAATAAGTTTTTGGGTAACATTTAGCGCACTCATTTAGTATTTTTTTTGGATTGGTAATTCTTATGAATTCAAAAATTACAGAGAAAGCCCTGCTTCCACAATTATTTAACAGCAATTTAGAATCTGAAAAACTCGACGATTGGGTTTCTACACTATTTTTGTACGAACTGAAAAAATTTATATGATCATTTGGGGGCTTTTTATTGCTTTAATACTTGTTTGTCTTGCGCTCGATTTAGGTGTTTTTAATAGAAAGGCTCATGTTATAAAAAGTAAGGAAGCAGGTATATGGACCGCGGTATGGGTTTCCCTTGCTTTAGCTTTTAGCGGAATTATATATTGGCTTTTTTCTGATGGTCTTATTGAAAACCCTACGAATCTTTCTGCTAATCAAGCCGTTCTCAAATATATTACCGGTTATCTTATAGAGCTCTCATTAAGTATTGATAATGTGTTTGTCATTGCGGTAATCTTTTCAGCTTTTAAAATTCCGGCAAAATTTCAGCATCGGGTTCTTTTTTGGGGTATTCTGGGAGCCATTGTGTTTAGGGCCTTCATGATTTTCTTTGGTGTTGCCCTTATTAATAAATTTGACTGGATTATATATGTTTTTGGTGTTTTCCTTTTATATACCGCGTATAAAATGATAAATGCTGATGATAGTGATTTTGATCCCAGAAATTCCTGGATATTTAAGTATGTAAAAAAGCTTTTTCCCATTACAGATAAAATGGAAGGGAATAGTTTTTTTATTAGACGATTGAATGTCAGGGCTGCCACTCCCCTATTTTTAGCCTTGATTATTATAGAACTCACAGATATTTTATTTGCACTGGATAGTATTCCTGCCATTCTTGCAATAACGGCTGATCCTTTTATAGTATTTTCATCAAATATTCTTGCTATACTTGGTTTGCGTTCTATGTATTTTTTAATCTCCAGAATGCTTTCAAAATTTAGGTTTATAAATTACAGTCTGGTTGTCATCCTAGCATTTGTAGGGCTTAAAATGATATTCTCTCATGTGATAGATATCCCAGAATGGTTGTCACTAGGCGTTATAGTTCTTTCTCTGGCAGGTGGCATAATTGCCTCGGTCAAGATTCCTGAAAAGGAAAAAGAAGTCGTTAGCAAATAGGATTACTTCCCAAATAACACTTAAAATAACAAATTTTGCTGCTAAAGAAAACCCAAATAGTTTGGGCGTCAACTTGCATTCATTAACTTTAAAGTTATCATATAAAAACACTAGACATATGAATTATAATTTTGAATATCACGATGTAGCGGCAAGTGAAAGCTTAGAGGCTTTTGCCAGAGAGAAAATTGAAAAATTAGTAAACAAATATGATTTTATCGTTCGCGCAGATATTTTCTTTAAAACTGAAAATACCTCAAGTGATGATACCGGTAGAAAATGTGGTATGCGTTTAAGTGCCCCTGGTCCACGTCTCTTTGCAGAGAGTAATTCTAAAAATTTCAAGGAAGCTGTAGCGGTCTGTGTACGAGAGCTCAACACTCAACTTCAGAAACGTAAAGCCAAGATGAAAACTCATTAATAAAAAAGAAACTATGAAATCTATAGCAAGAGACGACAATCAACTAACGTTGATATATAGCAGCACTACCCGGGTAGGTAAACGTACACGAGCCCATATAGATGCTTTAAAAGATCGCGAACTTCAAACCATTGACATAGCAGAAACACCTCTTACAGGAACTCAATGGGCAGAGGTGGCAGACGGCTTAAACAAGAAGATCAAAGATCTGCTGAGTTATGAAGAGATTGAAGACGATGATGAACTACAAGGTTCTGACTTTGATGATAATGATTATATAAAAATCTTAAAAGAGCGCCCAGAATTGCTTGCACATCCCATAGCCATTCAAGGTGACAGGATGAAGCAGATTATAAATCCTACTGAAATTCAAGAATTTATTGGTGTGGATTCTGCCGGACTTGAAAAAAAGATGATGTATGATGAACCAGTAATAAGCAATCAGACTAAAAATGAAAAGTTTATAGAGAAGGATGATACTACAGAAAATCCTTAATAAACTTAGAATAACTAGATAAATAAAGAGGGTGGAATTTTAATTCTACCCTCTTTTGCATTTATAGATAAATTAATTTATTTTTTATTGGTCTTTTCCGGAATTAAAGGCTGTATACTGGGCTTTAACCTTACATACAGATCAAATTGTTCTGGTGTAAGTATCTCCTGCATTTCCAGATTTTCTTCGCGATTAATTTCCTTTAAGGCTTCCAGTTTTTCTTTTCCAAATAGTTCATTGTTTATTTTCTTTTTTCGCACTAAAAATTCACCTATTTTCTGTTGAAACATAAGCTCCTGCTGGTCCGTCAAAATCAATTTATCTGTGTAATCTTGAACTAGTGTTGTGGCTTCTGTTTTAATATCTGCGCTTAAGTCATGAAAATACTCTTGAGACCAGATAGGCACTACACATATAAATAAAGTAAGTACAGTTAGTGTAGCTTTCATAGATTAGGATTTTTTAAAATCTCCATTAAAAACAAATTCATCCTGACTTTTACGTTGGCGCTTTAAACTTACTTCCTGTTCTTTTAAATCATCAGTAAGTTTGTTGTGATCACCCCCATAATAACCTATTGCGAGAGCGGTTGCAACATGATAATCCTCAGGAAAGCCAAATTCCTTTTTCGCATCTTCATATTTTACACCTGCCATTTGATGCACTGCTATACCATTATGTTGCGCTTGAAGCGTCAAATTAGCGGTAAAAAGACCTAAATCGTGCAATGCGTGAAAATTCTCTGCTCCAGTTTCAGTCGTCTTCTTAAAACATCCGAGCATTAAAACCGGTGCATTTCCTGCCCAGGACTGATTAAATTCGGTTAAACAATTGAATATACGGTCATACTCTTTTGTGCCTTTAAATCCATATATAAATACCCAAGGTTGTCTATTAAAGGAACTTGGTGCCCATCTTCCAGCTTCTAGCAAAAGTCTTATTTCTGACTCAGAGACTGGTGTATCTGCGAAGACACGAGGACTCCATCTATTTTTAATTTCTGGAATAATATCATAATCCGTTAATGTTTCCTTTTTAATTTTTTGTTCTGTTTTTGGCATCTTAATTTCTTAATAGTCTTAGGTTATTTATACAATCAGCACACGCCCTTGCGCAGCTTTGGCAAATTCTATCATCGATCTTGTCACAAACCAGCAGGCATTCTTTACAAGTTTCTATACAAAGGGGAATAAGTCTATAGAACATATCACTTTTTCTAGCCCTCAACCTTGTCATTAGCATACAAAAATCTGAGCAGTCCCTATTAAAGCGAGCACATTCTTTAAGATTTTTCTCTATGCAATGCGTTAAACACTCTTCCGTACTTAAAATGCAGGCATTTAAAAAATCTGTGTGACTTGCTGAATTCATAACTATTTTTACCAAAAGGTAAGTGAATATAATGGGCTGCAGGGTGTTTTTAACAGCGTTTAACTTCTACTTAAAAACTTTTTAACGCTGCTCTATCTTAGCATTAATCAAGGATATAGAGCCTTTAACCGTATCCATACTTTCCATCTCATCATCTTCTATGGTGATGTCGAAAGCATCCTCAACATCCAAAATAATATCTACTAAATATGAGGAGTTAATGTTTAGATCATTCATTAAATGACTCTCTTTATTTACTTGATCTATGGTGACATCCTCTGGTAAATAGGGTTTAATAATTTCTTTAAGTTGCGGATAGATATCTGTATTCATAGGGTTTGCTTAAACAATTACTTTTGACTAAAAATAAGACAACAATTTACATCACCAAAGCCAAAACTCGCCTTTGCCAAAATCTTTAGTTTTTTGTTTAATTTTTTCTGTGGAATACAAGAAGGATGAATAAGTGAGCTAATTTCTGAGTGTATGTTATCTATATTAATATTTGGAAATAAAAAATTATACTTTAGTTGTAATACTGAAGCAACACATTCTATGCTACCTGCAGCCGCCAGACAGTGACCCGTCATTCCTTTTAAAGAATTAATAAAAGGAAAATCTTTGCCATCCCGACCCAAAGCTTCAGTCCAATTATGTATCTCAAGCGCATCCTTTGCCGTGGCAGTAAGGTGGCCGTTAATAGCGTCGATCTCATGAGATTGGACGCCGGCATCTTCTAATGCATCTTTTATACAGCGTTTTACCGAAACCGGATTAGGTGCTGTCATAGAGCCACCGGGTACGAACCCTTTTGCATCCTTATCCATAGGTCTGGAAGCGTGCATTGGGTTTTCATTATACTCAGAAGGAAGAATGCGCAAGGCATCAAAGCCAGACCACACATAAGGACCGCCATCACTGGTACTACCCGCTAACATCCTTTTTGCCTTACCAGACTTTATACGCTCATAAGCCAATAATATAGCTTCTGTACCCGTACTGCACGCAGATGAATTTGTGGTGACCAGATTCCCCAACCCCAACATACCACCCAGGTAAGCACTTATACCACTGCTCATAGTCTGTTGTACACTTGTACTGCCCAGTCTACGTGTATGACCTGCATCAACTTGATAAATACTTTCTCGGTATTTGTCTACTCCTAAGGATCCAACTCCAAAAATAGTCCCACTGTCAAAATCACAATTTTCCTCATTAATTTCCAAACCGGCATCATGCCACGCTTCCATCCCAGCGAAAACACCGTACAGAATACCACTACTATTAAAATTACGGAGCTGTAAAGGCGTGAAATAATCTAATTTCTTACTCTCAGGAATTAAGGGCATCCCTCCTATTTGGCAAGAGAAATTGAGCTTTTTTAATTCACTAAAAAAACGGATTCCGCTTTTACCTTCTTCTATGGCTTTTTGAAAATTAGGTACTCCAACGCCATTGGGTGCACATACACCCAGACCTGTAACCACAACGCGATTATTTCTCATTATTGGGAATCAACATACCGGCTAAAGTACCTACACATACACGTTCACCATTCTCTTTCATCAACTTCACCTTACACTTTAGTTTATTTAGTCTAAAGTATTCTAATTCAGACTCTACTATAATTTTTTCTTTAGGAAAAACGGGTGCGTAAAAATGAACATTTGTTTCTGCCATTGCTACAGATGCATTGCTTTTTAAGTCATAGGTTTTGGATGCTAACAAATAGATTCCAAAACATACCAAACCTATTTGAGCCATACTTTCAATTAAGATAACACCTGGTGTTACCGGGTTATTTAAAAAGTGTCCTTCATAGAAATACGAGTCTTCCGGAAAGGTGTAATTACCTTTAATCCCTTTCTCGGAAACATCCGTTATTTCATCCACAAACAGAAATGGATGGGAATAAGGTAAGCGTGAAACTATTTCTTTTTTGTCCAAACTCAATTAGTTATACATTCAAAACTTCCTATAGGCGAACCATCCGGAATTTTAGGTGATTCAATAACCTCAAACTTATCCGGCTCTTCAAGAAACCTATAGATCTCTCGTGCCATATATTGCTTGTCCAAATCTCGAGATTGCACGTAATCTTCTGCAATATGCAGCAGATTAGATGTAGCGACAGCTTTTACCTGAGAAATGGCTTTGTTATTTACAGCGAGATTTTTAAGGTGTTTAATAACATTATAATTTATAGTTTGCTGAACCTCCTCAAGATATTCGTCCTTAAAATTTTTATTTAAAGTAGTTTGTATTATTTGCTCAACAACCTCATTAAGATCAGGCTGATCTGTATCCCAACCATGTTGAGCTACAATTCTATTAACTCTTTGTGGGTGAAGCAAAAGAGCTAAAGTCATATCACTAGCGGTTGCAGCTACTCCTAAAGGATCAAATGTTACGCCTGTGTTACCTTTAAAGCTTTCTCGTGTGCTGTTATAGCTAAAAGCCCGTGGTGGAAATAATACAAGTTTATCTTTAGGAACTGCCAGCGTTTCTGCATCCAACGTGATTAAAACAGCCTGGAGCGCATCTTCTTGAATTTTAGGATCGATAAGATTAATGGGAGTTATCATTTCATCCCCTTTTACAGAATAGTTATAATGCGTCCCTCCTATTACTTTTATTGCAGCTTCAGTTTGATATCTGTGGTAGAAATAAAGTGGTACAAATACATCTTCTAATACAGTATAAGGTTCACCTGTTCTAATGTTATCTATAGAGAAATTTTCAATTGCTTTTTTCCGCAGGGCAAGTAAATCATTTAATTCCTCAGCGGCACTTTTGCCATTATCCCACAAATGTGCATCGGGATGTGCACCACCAGAAGCTCTTGCATCACTGTCTGTAATAAACCGAAGACCTTTTTTTTCTGCCTCGACTAAGATGTTGTTTAAATAATCATCTTCCTGAATTTGCTCTGGTACATCACCATAACTATAAGCAACCGTTACTTTGTCCCAGACACCGATGTTTTTTGCATAGGCATTACTAAAATCTACCATCCCATTTTTTAATAAAAGAGTTGGATGAGGATAATCCATAACAGAGGCTCTTTCATTTGTACTCGCTGCAAAATTGTGAGCAAAGCCTAGTGTATGACCCACTTCGTGAGCAGACAATTGTCTTATACGTGCTACCGCCATATCCAGCATAGGCTTGTAATTATCATCAGATTCTGCAAAAGGTTTATTCATCAACGCTTGTGCTATCATATAATCCTGACGTATACGCAGGCTGCCTAGACTAACATGTCCTTTGAGAATCTCACCAGTGCGTGGATCTACAACGCTCGCCCCGTAACTCCAGCCTCGGGTACTGCGATGCACCCACTGAATCACATTGTATCTTAAATCCATAGGATCTGCATCCTCTGGGAGCATTTTTACCTGAAAAGCATTTTTGTATCCTATAGATTCATAAGCCTGATTCCACCAACTTGCACCTTCTAACAATGCAGAACGTACCGGTTCTGGCGTACCTGGATCCAAATAATAAATAATTGGTTCTACCGCCTCACTAACTTGAGCTTCTGGATTCTTTTTTTCTAAGCGATGTCTGATTATAAAACGTTTTGTGATGGGCTCTTGAATAGGCGTAGCATAATCCATAAAGGATATGGATATGGCACCAGAGCGTGGATCAAATTTTCTTGGTTTATAGCCATCATCTGGTAATTCTACAAAAGAGTGATGCTGTACTACAGAAACCAGTTGGGCATCGGGGACAACTGTTCTTAAGTTTTTACCGGCTGGTTCACCTTTAAAAGTAAGTAATGCTTCAAATTCGGTATTTTTAGGGAATGATTTTGTGTTTTCAATCAATAAAGCACTTTTTTCCTTATCGTATTTATAAGTTCCTTCATTCTTCTTTTTAAGAGTTTGCACAACCCCGTGAGTGTCTTCCATTAAAAATGGCGTAAGATCTATTAAATAGTTACCCGCTATAGTGTCTTTTATGGGGAAACCGTATAAAACAGATTTTGCAAAAGCTTGTTCTATTGATTTTTTCTCTGCCTCGTTTTCCGTTACTGCACGGTAATCCTGATTGGGCTGAACCAGAAGTAATTTATTACCTGCTTTCTCAAATTTCACAATAGCAGTTCCTCCCAACTGTCCCCTATCCAGACCTATATCATTTGATCCTATTCCACTTTTAAGGGAGTGTACATACAGAAACTCCGTGTTTACTTTATCAACTTCAAGGTATAACTCTCCTTCAGCTTCATTATAATGAACAGTAAAAAACCCCTTTTGGGTTTTAAGATTCTTCTTTTTTTCCAAAAATTGGGCAGATACAATTTGAGATAAGCAAAGTATAGATAGAAGTAGGAGTTTTTTCATATATGTGATTTTCGATTTAAAGTTAGATAAAAAAATAATCTAACGACATTGAATATTCGTCAGTTTTCATTTAGATATTACTATTAAAAACGATTAATATTTCAATTAAATTCAATGAAATCCTCAATTTTTAATAAAATAATAGGAAAATATAAAATTAATATTATTATTTTTCAATAAACCAAAATCATATGCCAAACACCCAACATCCTATTTTTTCTTCTTACGAGAAGGATTCCCGTTTCTATGATGAGATTTTTGATACAAATGGGGACGTAAAAGAAATTTATAAGACCCTGTTTAACTTATATAGTGGTCATTCAGTAAATGATTTTGCTAAATTAAATGAGAAGGCGAAAGCCTCTTTTTTTAATCAGGGCATTACTTTTCAGGTTTATGGAGAACACGAGACAAAGGAAAAGATTTTTCCTTTTGATTTATTTCCACGCATTATTGATCCTGAAGAATGGGAGGTAATAGAAAAAGGAGTTATACAACGCAGTAAGGCATTAAATCTCTTCTTATGGGATATTTACCACGATAAAAAAATAATAAAGCAGGGAATTGTCCCCTTGGATTTAATAAGTTCTTCGGCTAACTATCTGCATCAGATGATAGGCGTTGATCCCCCTGGAGGAATATATAATCATATTTCTGGTACGGATCTTATTAAACATGCAGATGGTAACTATTATGTGCTCGAGGATAATATACGCTGCCCTTCTGGTGTGAGTTACGTGATTTGCAACCGTACGGCTTTAAAAAGGGCTTTGTTTGGTGTTTTTAACCACTATCAAGCACATACCGTTACTAATTATGCCGAGAACCTACTGGATATAATGGAAACGGTTAAACCAAAAGGTGTTGATGAACCCAATTGTGTGGTGATTACGCCAGGGGTTTATAACTCGGCTTATTACGAGCATTCTTATCTGGCTAAAGCCATGGGAGTTGAACTCGTAGAAGGTAAAGATCTTTTTGTAGAGAATGATTTTGTTTACATGAAGACTATAACAGGACCTGAAAAAGTAGATGTAATTTATAGGAGAATAGATGATCTTTTTATAGATCCTTTTGAATTTAAACCTGATTCCACACTTGGTGTTCCCGGTTTATTTGCTGCTTATAGACAAGGTAATGTGTGTCTTGTAAATGCTCCAGGAACCGGTGTTGCCGATGATAAAGCTATTTACACGTACATGCCGCAGATTATAAAGTATTATCTGGATGAAGAACCTATACTTAACAATGTACATACCTATCACTGCAGTCGTCCCGATGAATTAAAATATGTTTTGGAAAATGTGGATAAGCTTGTTGTTAAGCCAGTAGATGAAGCTGGTGGATATGGCATATCCATAGGTAATAAACTTACTCAGGAAGAAATAGAAAAAGTAAGGGAAACGATTAAAGCAAGTCCCAGAAAATATATTGCCCAGCCTATAATGGCACTTTCTACACACGCCACCTATATAGAAGACAGTAACTCTTTTGAACCCAGACATGTCGATTTACGCACATTTGCATTGTTAGGGGCTGATAAAGAATTTGTTTTAAAAGGAGGCTTAACGCGTGTGGCCTTAAAAAGAGGGAATCTCGTTGTAAATTCATCCCAAGGCGGAGGTTCTAAAGATACTTGGGTATTAAAAAAATAAACACATTATATGTTAGCAAGAGTAGCCAATAACCTATTTTGGATGGGACGTTATATTGAACGTTCTGAACACGTAGCAAGATATTTAAATGTAAATTATTTCTCTTCTTTAGATGCTCCAAATCTAAAATCTCAAGATCGTCAATTTGTTTTACGTTCTATGTTATTTATGGTCGGAGATCCCGAAGAGGATTCAGAAAAATTTACTAGCACAAACCCAGCTATTTGGGAGACAGAA